>CAMLLA010000114.1 GCA_946480525.1 uncultured Asticcacaulis sp.
CGACGAGTGAAAGCGCCCGCTGTGTTCATACTTTTCTGCCTGGCTGTCGTCGGAGCGCTCGGCTATGCCGATTATCGCGGCTATGCCCTGGCCGGCATGTTCACGGCCGTCCAGTCCGCGCAGCGCTTCGCCACGCATTATCATAAATAGACGGCGACAGAAGAGTATCCGCCTTGCCTTTGCTGCTGCTTATTTCCGTCTTCGTCATCGCCACCTGTGGGCTGATCTATGAACTGATCGCCGGCACCCTGGCCAGCTATCTGCTGGGCGATTCCATCACCCAGTTCTCGACGATCATCGGCACCTATCTGTTCGCCATGGGCATCGGGTCATGGCTGTCGCAACACGTCCACCGCAATCTTCTGGCCTTCTTCATCCGCGTCGAAATCCTGGTGGGCCTGATCGGCGGCTCATCGGCGGCCCTTCTCTTCCTCTTGTTCGACCACGTCTATTCCTTCCGGTTCCTGCTCTATTTCACCGTGACGGTGATCGGCATACTGGTCGGCATCGAGATTCCGATCCTTCTCAGAATTCTGAAGGACAAGTTCGAGTTCAAGGACCTGGTGTCGCGGGTCTTCACCTTCGACTATATCGGCGCCCTGTTCGCCTCGATCCTGTTTCCGCTGGTGCTGGTGCCGCACCTGGGTCTTGTCCGCTCCAGCTTCATGTTCGGCATATTGAATACCGGCGTAGCCTTGTGGCTCCTCTATGCGCTTAAGGAACCGGTTCCGTGGGCGCGCCTGCACAAGGCGTCGGCCATTACGGTGCTGGTGCTTCTGACCCTTGGCTTTGCCTATTCCGACAAGCTGTCGACGATTGCCGAGACCGACAGCTTTGCCGGCCATATCGTCTATGCCAAGTCCACACCCTATCAGCGCATCGTCATTACGCGGCAGAAGGACGACGTCCGGCTCTACCTCAATTCCAACCTGCAATTCTCATCCCAGGACGAATACCGCTACCACGAAGCCCTGGTCCATCCGGTCCTGGCCGCGCTGCCGAATGCAAAGCGCGTGCTGATCATCGGCGGCGGCGACGGCCTGGCGCTTCGGGAAGTCTTGAAATATCCGAACGTGCAGCAGGCAACCCTGGTCGATCTCGATCCGGCCATGACGAAACTTTTTTCGTCCAGCGACCTGCTGCGCAAGCTGATTGCCGATGCACTGCGTTCGCCAAAGCTGAAGATCATCAATACCGATGCCTTTCTGTGGCTGAAGATGCAGCAAAAAGCGGCCGCGCCGCCGCAGTTCGACGCCGTCATCATCGACCTTCCCGACCCGTCCAACTTTTCGATCGGCAAGCTCTATACGACCTCCTTCTACCGCTCGCTGCACAGGGTGATGGCGCCCGATGCCCTGGCGGTCGTCCAGTCGACTTCGCCGCTGGTGGCGCGCAAATCCTTCTGGTGCATCGACGCTACCCTGCGGGCCAGCGGTTTTAAGACCGCTCCGTACCATGTCCTGGTGCCGGCCTTCGGCGACTGGGGCTATATCATCGCCGGCAAGCGTCCCTACCGCGCCCCCGAAACGTTTCCGGCGGGCCTGCGTTTTGTCGACGCGGCGTCGGCCGCCGGCATGTTCCACTTTCCGCCCGACATGGCCCGCGTCAAAACCGAGGTCCAGCGCCTCGATAACCAGGCGCTCATTCACTACTTCGACGAGGAATGGTCGAAGTATCTGATCTACTGACATGCGTCCGCCCGCACGCCGGCAGATATTGTATGGAGCAGGGGCCGCGGGGCTCGGCCTGGCCGTTCTGTCGCCATGGCTGTGGGAGCAGGTCAAGCCGAAGCGCGCCATTCCCGGCGGCATAGTCGGCGCCAATGCCAGGCGCGGTCACGTCTTGCGCGAACCTGCGCCGCCGGCAACAGGGACCGGCGAGCACCATGATGTGGTCATTGTCGGCGCCGGCATTTCGGGCCTGAGCGCAGCCTTCGCGCTCGATGCCGCCGGTGTCCGCGATCTCGTCATCCTGGAACTCGAAGACCATTTTGGCGGCAATTCGCACAGCGGCCGCAACGCCGTGTCGGCCTACCCGTGGGGCGCGCACTATGTGCCTTTGCTCAGCGACGAGTCGGGCGAGATCAAGGAACTTTTCCGGACTTTTGGAATCATTACCGGCGGAAGCGATGCCGAGCCGGTCTATAACGAGGACTATATCCTCAATGACCCGGATGAGCGGCTCTATGTTTCCGGCCGCTGGCAGGAAGGCCTGTTGCCGACCATCGGCGCTAGTAAAGAGGACAGGGATCAGTACGATCGCTTCCTGAAGGAGATGGTCGCTTTCCGTCACAGACGCGGACCCGACGGGCGGCGCTGGTTCGCCATTCCTGTTGACGAAAGTTCCGGCGATCCTGAAGCAAGAGCCCTCGACCGGCTGACCATGAAGGCGTGGATGGATAGCCGTGGCTACACTTCGCAAAACCTGCATGGATTTGTCGACTATGGCTGCCGCGACGATTTCGGCGTCAGGCATGACGAGATATCGGCCTATGCCGGCATTCACTACTTTGCCGGACGCAATGGCCGCGCCGCCAACACTTCACCCGACAGTGTCCTGGTCTGGCCGGAGGGCAACGGCTTTCTGGCTGAAAAGCTGGCCGCCCCGGTAAAGGATCGCCTGCGCACGGGCGTCACGGTGCGCCAGGTCGAGCATATGGATGACGGGGCACGGCTGTCCTACTACGACGGCGATGGCGCCTACAAAAGCATGACCGCAAAGACGGTGATCCTGGCCGGGCCGCGCTTCGTGTCGGCGCGTCTGGCGGGTATCGATGCCTCGGGTTTTACCTACGCGCCGTGGGTGGTCGCCAATGTCACGCTCGATCGCATGCCCGAAGGGGCGGGGGCGGACCTCGCCTGGGACAATGTCATCAAGGACAGCCAGACCCTGGGCTATGTCGTGGCGACGCATCAGGTGCCGCAGATGCATCCGTTGAAAACAGTCATCACCTATTACTGGCCGCTGACCCATTCAGACCCTGCCGATGCCCGGCGCGAGGCCCTGGGGCGCAGCTACGAGGATTGGCAGAAACTCTTCCTTTCCGAGCTTTATCGCGTCCATCCCGAGCTGATGGACGCGGTCGCGCACATGGATGTCTGGCTGTGGGGCCACGCCATGGTCAGGCCAGTGCCGGGGTTCATCTGGGGCGCGGCGCGTCAGGCTGCCCTGCGTCAGGCGCCGCCTATCTTCACGGCGCACTCCGACATGAGCGGCATGTCGATTTTCGAAGAAGCGTACAGCCAGGGCGTCCGCGCAGCGCGTGAGGTCGTGCGACACCTGAAAGGGCAGGCATGAACCAGCCCTATATCGCCAATGCCCGCTTCGACCTGCCCTTCATCATCGCGCCGGCCTTTCTGGTCACCGCCATTGCCATCGCCGCGGCGCCCTGGGCCGAAGAACTGGCCGAGCTTCCTGTCTGGCTGTGGGTGGTACTCATCCTGGGCGTCGATGTCAGCCACGTCTATTCGACGCTTTACCGCACCTATTTCGACAAGGCCGAGCTTAAGGCCCGCCCACGCCTGTATCAGCTGACGCCGCTCCTTCTGTGGATCGCGGGCGCGGCGCTTTACGCCCTGGGCGATATGGTCTTCTGGCGGGCCCTGGCCTATCTGGCCATCTTCCATTTCATTCGCCAGCAGTACGGCTTCATGATGATCTATGGCCGTCACGAACAAGGCCGCAAATGGCTGGACAAGGCGGCCATCTATGGCGCGACGGGGCTGCCGCTGATCTATTGGCTGACGCACGAACGCAGCTTCAACTGGTTCATCGAAGGCGATGTCGCGACCATCGGCATGCCTTGGGTGTTCCAGGTCGCAGCCATGGCCTATGGCGCCGTCCTGATCCTCTATCTGGTCAGCGAGGTCCAGCGCTGGCGGCAGACGCGCACGGTCAATCTTCCCAAGACCCTGCTGCTTCTCGGTACGGCTCTGTCGTGGGGCGTCGGCATCATCGCCTTCGATGATGACATCGTCTTCACCGCCACCAATGTACTGGCCCACGGCATCCCCTATGTGGCGCTGATCTGGCTTTACGGCCGCAACCAGGAACGTGTTCAGGGCGCTGAAACCAGCCACGTGTCACCATGGATCGCAAAGGTCTTCAGCCCGTACCTGATCCCGCTCTACCTGCTGCCGCTGGTGGTGCTTGCCTTCGTCGAGGAAGGGCTGTGGGACGGGCTGGTGTTTCGCGACCATGGCTCGGTCTTCGGTGCCTTCCAGGCCTTGCCGCCGGTCGCCGATCCGCATACCCTGGCCTGGCTGGTGCCGCTGCTGGCCCTGCCACAGGCGACCCACTACGTACTCGACGCCTTCATCTGGCGAAAGGAAGGCAATGTCCCCGATTTCAGCCGCTTCCTGTTTGGCGCCCGCAGTGACTAATGCCGTAGCGCCCGGCGTGCATCTGTTGATCGATTTCTGGGGCGCGCGCCACCTGACGGACGCGGCACGGATCGAAGCCGCCATGCGTGAAGCGGCCGACGCGTGCGGCGCGACCATCCTCAACGTCATGCTGCACAGCTTCGGCGAAGGGGCCGGTATCACGGGCGTCGCCATGCTGGCCGAGTCGCACATCAGCATTCATACCTGGCCGGAAACGGACTATGCGGCGCTCGATGTCTTTGTCTGTGGCAATTGTGACGCCTCCCTTGCGCTCGACGTGCTGCGGCGGCATTTCCAGCCCGAGCAGGAGCGCGCGACATCCTGTTTGCGCGGCGAACGTTAGATCGGTCTGATTTTAGCTGGAAGCATCATCCCGATCTAAATTTTTGTTTTGTCGCGATATTCAAGGCGAAAACCGTTTCACACTTTTCGCCATATCGCCCTAGCGGCGCGCCGCAATTTCACGGTTGTGTGATCCCTGGCTTTCCAGCTACAGTATGTGCCTTCCCAGGGGTTCGACCTTCATGCGTCACGTCACCTTGCGCGCTTCCACGATTGCCCGCCGGCTCGCCGCCACAACCTTGACGGTTGTGCTGCTGGGTGTGGGTATGGCGGGCCTGACGGGCTGCCAGCCCAAGCCGTCGGGCCGGGCCACCCCTGAGGCCATGGTGGCGCGTTCGGTCGACGACCACTCCTACGCCTTGCCCCAGGAAGCGCGCGTGCGCCACGTCGATCTCGACCTGACGGCCGATTTCAACAAAAAGGTGTTGCGCGGTACGGCCAGCCTGTCGCTGGAAACCGAGGCGAATGCCAAGCGTGTCGTCCTCGACACGCGCGCGCTCGATATCGAAAAGGTGACCGACGGTTCCGGCGCGCCGCTGAAATATACGGTCGGCAAGAACGATCCCATGATGGGAGCGCCGTTGACGGTCGAGCTGCCGCAGGGCGCCCAGAAAGTGGTCGTTCACTATCAGACCACCCCTGAAGGCACGGCCCTGCAATGGCTTTCGCCTGCCCAGACAGCGGGCAAGCAGAAACCCTTCCTGTTCAGCCAGGGTCAGGAAATCCATACACGCACCTGGGTGCCGACCCAGGACAGCCCGGCGATCCGCCAGACCTACAAGGCGCGCATCGTCGTGCCGTCGGACCTGACTGTCGTGATGGCCGCCAAACAACTGACGCCCAAGGGCGAAGCCGTGCCCGGCCAGCCGCGCCAGCGTGCCTTCCGCTTCGAACTCGACAAGCCGGTAGCGCCCTATCTGATTGCCCTCGCCGTTGGCGATATCGGCTTCAAGGCCGTTGGCGACCGCACGGGCGTCTTTGCCGAAAAGGTGACGCTCGACAAGGCTGCCACCGAACTGGCCGACATGGAAGCCATGCTGGACGCCGCCGAAAAGATTTACGGCGAATATCGCTGGGATCGCTATGACGTGCTGATCCTGCCGCCGTCCTTCCCCTATGGCGGCATGGAAAACCCGATGGTCACCTTCGCGACTCCAACCATTCTGGCGGGCGATAAGTCGCTGGTGTCGCTCATTGCCCACGAACTGGCCCATTCCTGGTCGGGCAACCTGGTGACCAATGCCACCTGGGAAGACTTCTGGCTCAATGAAGGCTTCACCACCTATTTCGAAAACCGGATCATGGAGCAGGTTTATGGCCCGGAGCGCGCCCGTATGCTTCAGGTCCTGGGCTATAACGACCTTCAGGAAACCCTGACGGAACTGAACGCGGCGGGCACGCCCGACTTCACGCGCCTGCGACCCGACCTGAAAGGAATCAGCCCCGACGCCTATTTTTCCGACGTTCCCTATGAAAAGGGCGCGGCCTTCCTGCGCATGCTTGAGGCGCGCTTTGGCCGCAAGAAGTTCGACGCCTATGTGAAGGGCTATTTCGAACGCTACAAGTTCGAGAGTATGACGACCGATGCCTTCCTGGTCGATCTCAGGACCTATCTGCTCAACAACAATGCCGACCTGGAAAAGCAGCTGAAGATCCAGGAGTGGCTGTTTGAGCGCGGCCTGCCGTCCAATGCCGTTGTGCCGACGTCGCCCGCCCTGGAGCAGGTGGCCGCGCAGGTCCATGCCTTTGCCGGCGGCGCCGATGTCAAGACACTGGATGTGAGTGAATACAGCACGCAGCACTGGCAGTACTTCCTGACCCAGATGCCCGACACCATAACGCTCGAGCAGATGGCGGCGCTGGACGGCCAGTTCAAATTTACCGAAAGCGGAAATTCGGAAATCCGTTTTGCCTGGCTGGTCCTCGCCATCAAGAAGCATTATCTGCCGGCCATGACGACGGTGCGTGAGTTCCTGCTGTCACAGGGACGCGCCAAGTTCTGCAAGCCGCTCTATGCCGAACTGATGAAGCAGCCGGGCTGGGGCGTTGACATGGCACGGCGTATATATGCCGAGGCGCGACCTGGTTACCACGACGTCACACGCATCGCCGTCGACAAGATCGTTAAATAAGAACCTTTACAAGTAAAACTGGTGCTGTTGCCGTTACGGAATCCATTGCAGGTGCCGTTTCGAATAAAAATGCACCTTTAACGCGTAATCTTGCTCAATTGTTAAGACTCTGGGCGTACCCTAAAGGGAACGCATGGGGGAATACATGGGTGGTCTAGAGTCTGAATTTCATGTGCTGATCGTCGATGATCACGAGATCAACCGGCGTATCGTATCACTTTTCCTGAAGCCTACGGGCTGGCTGTGGACCATGGCATGCAATGGCGAAGAGGCTATCGCCTACTGCCACGCCCGCCGGTTCGACGTCATATTGATGGACATGCTGATGCCCGGCCTCGATGGTCTGGCGGCGACCTGCCGCATTCGCGCCAATGGCCAGAACCGTGACACGCCGGTCATCGCGCTGACGGCCAACGCCATGGCCGAACACAAGGCGAAATGGGCCGAGATCGGCGTCCATGACTTCATGACCAAGCCTGTTGACGCGGATCTTTTGTTGGCCGCCATAGCCGCCAAATTGCCGGATCCGCGAAGAATCAGCGCTTGACGTCGAAGCTGCCGCCGTCGAGGAAATCGACCAGTTCGCCATGGGTCGCCAGGCTGATGTCGCCGGGCTGGGCGTGCTTCAGGCAGCCGCAGGCAATGCCGTAGTTCAGCGCCTGCAGGTCGCTGTCGCCATTCAGAATGCCGTGGAAGACGCCTGCGGCAAAGGCGTCGCCGCCGCCGATGCGATCGACAATTCCGACAATGTCATAGGTCTCGGTTTCCAGCGATGTGTCGCGGGTGAACATCTGGCCGGCCAGACGGTTGTGGTCGGCCGAAACCTGGGTGCGTCGCGTCGAGACCATGCGTTGCAGGTTCGGGAACTGGCTGAATGCATGGTCGGCCGCCGCGCGTTCACGGGCCGTAGTGGCGTCTTCACCTGGAAACTTCATGCCGAAGACCAGTTCGATATCGCGATAACCGCCGAACATCATATCGGTCTCGGCCATCAGGCTGCGGATCAGGGTCGGCGCATCACCACCCCAGGCCTGCCACAGGGTCGGGCGATAATTGCAGTCGAACGAGACCTTGACGCCCAGCTTGCGCGCCGTCTACATGGCCTTGAGCGCCGCCGCGACGCTATTGGCGCCCAGCGCCGCTGTCACGCCCGAAACGTGGAGCCAGGCAGCGCCCTTCAGCAGACGCGTCCAGTTGAGCTTGGAAAAGCGTGCGGTGGCGAAAGCCGAGCCGGCGCGATCATAGACGATATCGGAGCGGCGGTGGATGGCGCCAGGCGTCAGGAAATAAAGACCCATGCGTCCTGGCGCCGTATAAACGCCGGACGTGTCGACGCCCCAGCGCCGCAATTCGTTTACGGCGCCGGCGCCCAGTGCGTTTTCCGGCACGATGCTGACCATATTGGTCTGATGGCCCAAACGCCGCACGCCAACAGCCACATTGGCCTCGGCGCCTGCGATGTGAAGCTGCAACTGCGGCAGCTCCTCGAGAAAGCGGCCGCTCGGCGTGTTGAGCCGGATCAACAGTTCTCCGAAGCAGACGAGGGGTGCGTTCGAGGTGGCAGGGGACGGCGTAGGCATGGGGCGGCGAATCTTCTGTGGCATGAGTGGCGAGACCGGCAGTTGTAAAGGCTGAGCGTCACAGGGTCGAGGCCTGAATGCGCAAGTCGGGAGGCAAAACAGGGGCTGACAAAAAAAGGGCGCCGGATGAACCGGCGCCCAGGTGGCGGCTTATTGGGAGAATGCGCTCGCAGCCGCATTTTGGAAGGAAGCGCCGCTTTCGGCGGCGCCTCCGGCAACGCTTAGTACTTCCAGCGGAAGCCGGCATAGTACTGACGACCCGATTTTGCGTAATCGTACAGCAGATCCTGGGCGGTGTTGCCCTGAACGGTGTTGTAGGCGATGTAGCGGTCGTCGGCTTCGTCGGTCAGGTTGATGCCTTCGAGGATCAGCGTCAGGTTCTTGCTGACCTTCCAGGTCATCTGGGCGTCGATATTGAACGTCTCGTTCTTGCCCCAGAAGTCGGCCGAAGAGCCCGGGCTCAGCTGCGAGATGTAGCCGTCGCGGTAAGCGAAAGCGACGCGGCCGGCGAGGACATCGCCTTCGTAGTAGGCCGTGACGTTCCAGGCTTCCGGCGACAGGCCGAGCAGGTTGGCGCGGGTCGTCGTAGTCGCGCCTGGCGTGAGGTAGTATTCGATTTGCGACTCGACGTGGGTATAGTTGACGATACCACCCGTCTTCGACAGGAAGCCCGGCAGGAAGGTGAAGGGCTTCTGGATCGAGATTTCGTAGCCTTTCAGGTCGCCACCCGGCGTGTTGATCGGGGTGGTGACATTGTAAGTTTCGTCGCTCGTTTCACCGAAGTCGGCGTAGTTGTAACCCAGTTCGCTCAGCTTGAACGGCTGCGTGCGTGATTGGATGTACGACTTGATCTGCTTTTGGAACACGGATGCCGTCAGCAGGGTGTCCTTATCAGGATACCACTCGACGCTGAGGTCCATGGTGTTGGCGCGAACCGGATCCAGATACGGATTGCCGGTCGTAATCGTGTTGGCGCCGACGCTGATCGCGCCACCGCCAGGCGTCAGGCTAAGCAGGGTCGGACGTGCCATGGTCTTGGCCGCGGCGATGCGGACATAGAGATTTTCCAGTGGCTCGATCATGAAGTTGAACGACGGCAGGCTGTCCTTATAGCTGCGCTCGACCGTGGTGAGCTGCGCGCCGGTCGGATTGCCTGGCGTCGCGGCCACGCCGATGTAACCTGTTGCTGACAGATCCGTCGTGACTTCACGCAGGCCGATATTGCCGCGGTATGGCATGGTGCCAAGATCGCCGCGGAAGTCGGCCTGGACAAACCAGCCGGTATCGCGCTCAGTCGCCAGGCGGTTATTGGTGCGCGAGGAGGAGTTGTCCTTGTTCATCAGGAAGCTGCCAGAGCTGTTCACGCAGCGGCAGTCATAGTTGAAGTCCGAACGAATGGCGTCCAGGTTCGGAATCAGGTAGCTGGTCCCGGCGACGGTGACCGTCTGATAGTACTTGCCGGTGCCTGCTGTGAGATCGCCGTCAATTGCGGTCTGAATGGCGCCGGCCGCGTTTTCATCACGTGTTGCGACGGATGCGGTGTAGCGGCCGTATTCTTCCGAATAGAAGCTGTAGTCCTTGACCTGATAGCCGGCCTTAAAGGTGAGGTTGTCGTTCAGATCGAATTTGCCATCCAGCTTGACCGTCGAAAACTCATTTTCGACCAGTTGTGGACGCAGACGGATAAGTGATGCGTCGCCATTGGCGGCCGAAGCGGAGTAATCCCAATAGCAGGCCTGGTCGGGCTTACAGCCGGTGTTGGACGTGCCGTAGTTGAACACCGGCGAAGTCATGTCGGTGTAGTCGTACGAATAGCCGTCGACATTGTAGGCTTCGAAAGTGAACGTGGTCTGTTCCGGAGTGTCCTGTACCGACTTGGACGAGCCGATGAAGAACTTGGTCGTAAGACGATCGCCCCAGTTCTGATCCCAGGTCATGTTCAACTGGTTGAACGTCGTGGTCAGTTCGTCGAAACGGTGCTCCGAA
>CAMLLA010000115.1 GCA_946480525.1 uncultured Asticcacaulis sp.
CTTCCCTGCCGGTCCCGGCGAGGAGGAGGCCCATACGCGTGTTTTCGCGGAAGCTGCCCCTTATAGAAGGGTTTTCGCTCCCGTCAATGGTTCAGCGTGGAAAAATGCAAGAGAAATGTAATGCTCTCACACATTTTTTACACTGGTATTTCCGCTCAAGCGCCGCGAGGCTCCTCGCATAAGCTCGGGCGGCCGGTCGGCCTTGCCGGACACCTTTGAAGGAAGGTGTCTGGAACGACCTACAAACCTTATGTTCCGGCCCTACCGGGTGCGCTGAACTAGGTCAGCGCGCCCTCGATGCGGGCAGCGATGTCCTCTACCGGTCCCATACCGTCGACCTCATGGAGTTTCCCCTGAGCGGCATAATAGGGCAGAAGTGGTGCGGTCTGGGCGTTATAGGCGGCCAGGCGCACCTTGTAGGATTCGGGATTGTCGTCAGGGCGCCCCTGATCGGCAAACCGCTTGGCGATGCGATCGACCAGGGCGTCGTCATCGACCTTGAGCCGGACAACCCGATCAATCAGCGCGCCACGCGCACCCAGCATGGTATCCAGCGCCTCAGCCTGAGCCACGGTGCGCGGGAAGCCATCGAAGATGGCGCCGCCGGCGGCTTCCGCGCGCGGCAGGTTCTCTTCGATCAGGGCGATCACGATACCGTCGGACACCAGTCCGCCGCTCTGCATGATGCCTTCGACGCGCTGCCCCAGCTCCGTCTTGGCGGCGATGGCGGCGCGCAGCATGTCTCCGGTCGAGAGCTGAACCATGCCCCTGCGCTCGACGAGCAGCTTTGCCTGCGTCCCCTTGCCGGCGGCCGGCGGCCCGAACAGAATGATATTCATCGGCCGCCTCCACGCGTCAGAGCCGTCTTGGCGCCGCCCTTGAGCTTCGACTTCTTGATCAGGCCATCATACTGGTGCGCCAGCAGGTGCGACTGGATCTGGGCCACTGTGTCCATCGTCACCGTCACGACGATAAGGATAGACGTGCCGCCGAAATAGAAGCTGTTGCCGAGATTGGCGATCAGCGCTTCCGGCAGAAGGCAGACGATGGTGATATAGGCTGCCCCGATAACCGTGATGCGGGTCAGGACGAAATCGAGATATTCGGCCGTCCGCTTACCTGGCCGGATACCCGGCAGGAAGCCACCGTACTTGCGCAGGTTTTCCGCCGTTTCATCCGGGTTGAAGACCAGGGATGTATACAGGAAGCAGAAGAAAATGATCATGCCGGCATAGAGCGCCATGAACAGCGGCTGGCCGTGTGTCAGCTGTCCCGACAGCGACGGCAACCAGCTCAGCCACGACGGGATCTTGTCCGGGTTCTGGCCGACGAAAGCCATGACCGAGGTCGGCATCAGCAGCAGCGACGAGGCGAAGATCGGCGGGATAACGCCTGCGGTATTGACCTTCAGCGGCATGAAGGAGCTTTCGCCGCCCATCATGCGGTTACCGACCTGACGTTTCGGATACTGTACCAGCAAACGACGCTGAGACCGTTCCATGAAGACGATGAACACAATCGTCGCCACCAGGACCAGCAGAAGAAGCAGAAGCACGAAGGGCGCGATCTGGCCTTGCTGGGCCTGGCCCAGCAGCAGCGTCAGCGTCTTCGGAAGAACTGCGACGATACCGGCGAAAATAATCATCGACGAACCGTTGCCGATGCCGCGCGAGGTGATCTGCTCGCCCAGCCACATCAGGAACAATGTGCCGGCGGTCAGGGTCGTCATCGCTGTGGCGATGAAGAAGATGCCGTTTTGCTTGTCGATGGTCATGCCGCTCTGGAACATGGCCGAGGCAATGCCAAACGACTGGATCAGCGCCAGGACAACCGTCAGGTAACGGGTATATTGGTTGAGCTGCTTTCGGCCGGCCTCGCCGCCCTCTTTACGCAGTTTCTCCCAGGGTGGGTAGACTGAGCCCATGAGCTGGACGATGATCGACGCCGAAATATACGGCATCAGGTTCAGCGCGAAGACAGCCATGCGTTCGACGGCGCCGCCGGCGAACATGTTCATCATACCGAAAATGCCGTTGGCCTGGCCGGAAAAGGCTTGGGCAAAGGCCGCTGTGTCGATACCGGGCAACGGGATGTAGGTCCCAAGACGGTAAACGATGAGCGCGCCCAGCGTGAACAGCAGGCGCTTGTGCAGGTCCGTCGCCTTGGCGAAGGCGCCGAAATTCATATTTGCGGCTAATTGTTCAGCTGCTGATGCCATAGAAATCCTCGAATTCAGCGAGAGCCGGACGGTCTCGCGTCACATCCCCACACGGGATGACGGCATCAGCGGCAGCGAACCTGTCGATTCGCCCCCTGCCCAGCCCTCAGCCCATATGGGGTATGGTCATCAAAACGTCAATCAGGCTTCGGCGGTCTTGGCCGGGCGCTTTTGCGTCAGCTTGCCACCGGCGGCTTCGATGGCCTTGGCGGCCGATGCCGTCGCCGACCAGACGGTGATGTCGAGCTTGGCCTTCAGTTCACCTTCGCCGAGGACACGGACGCCGTCCAATTCGCGGCGGATAACGCCGGCAGCAACCAGGGCAGCACCGTCAACCGGCTTGGAAGCGTCCAGCTTGCCGGCGTCAACGGCGTCCTGCAGGCGCCACAGGTTGACCTCGGCCAGCTTCAGAGCGAACGGGTTGTTGAAGCCGCGCTTCGGCATACGCATGTAAAGCGGCATCTGGCCGCCTTCGAAGCCGAGCAGCGACACACCGGTACGCGACTTCTGGCCCTTCACACCGCGGCCGGAAGTCTTGCCCTTGCCGGAGCCCGGGCCGCGGCCCACGCGCATACGGCCCTTGGTGGCGCCTTCGTTGTCACGGATTTCGTTCAGCTTAGTCATAGTGCCTATCCTCTTGAGAGCGCAGGGCATCGCCCTACTCGGCTTGAAAACAAATTTGGTCGCGCGTCCGCCCGTGGCGATACGCAAACGAAGCGCGCCTGTTACAGCACGCCCCTCAAAGAATCAAGGGCGCGGATGATATCCGCGCCCTTAAACATTTTCGACCTTGGATTAGTCGACGATCTGCACCATGTGCTGGACCTTGGCGATCATGCCGCGGACCGACGGGGTGTCTTCCAGCTCGGAGACGCGGCCCATCTTGTTGAGGCCCAGGCCGGCCAGCGTCGCGCGCTGGTCCTTGGTACGGCGGATCGGCGAACCGGTCTGCTTGACTTTGATGGTAGCCATCGATTAGCCCTCCAGAGCTTCGGGCGACGAAGCGCCGTCGTTACGGCTCTTCAGCAGGTCGGCGACCTTCTTGCCGCGCTTGGAAGCGATCTGACGGGGCGAAGACTGCACCTTCAGGGCTTCAAACGTGGCGCGCACCATGTTGTACGGGTTCGACGAACCGATCGACTTGCCGACGACGTCCGAGACGCCGAGGGTTTCGAGAACGGCGCGCATCGGACCGCCAGCGATGACGCCAGTGCCCGGAGGGGCAGCGCGCATCTGAACCTTACCCGCGCCCCAACGGCCGTAACCGTCGTGGTGCAGCGTACGCGATTCACGAAGCGGAACGCGGATCAGCGACTTCTTGGCTTCTTCGGTCGCCTTGCGGATGGCTTCCGGCACTTCGCGCGCCTTGCCGTGACCGTAGCCGACGCGGCCCTTTTGATCGCCAACGACCATCAGAGCAGCAAACGAGAAGCGACGGCCGCCCTTGACGGTCGCAGCAACGCGGTTGATCGCAACCAGCTTTTCAACGAATTCCGAGGGTTCCTCGGTACGATCGCGGCGTTCACCGCGGTTTTCACTTGGACGTGCCATGAGGATTACCTTTAGAAGTTGAGACCGGCTTCACGCGCGGCTTCCGCCAGCGCCTTGATGCGGCCATGATAGATGTAGCCACCACGATCGAAGACGACGTCCTTGACGCCCTTTTCGATTGCGCGCTGAGCGACCAGCTTGCCCACTTCCGAAGCGGCAGCCTGGTTGGAGCCTTGCTTCTTGTCGCCTTCCAGCGACGAAGCGGCAGCCACCGTGACGCCGTTGGCGTCGTCGATGATCTGGGCATAGATGTTCTTGTCCGAACGGAACACCGACAAACGCAGGCGGCCGTTGGCGAGACTCTTCAGGCGCGTACGATTGCGTTGCGCGCGGCGAGCCATTTGCTGACGAGGAGACAGAGCCATGACTTACTTCTTCTTGCCTTCCTTGCGGCGAACCTTTTCGCCGGCGTACTTGACACCCTTGCCCTTGTAAGGCTCAGGCGGACGGATCTTGCGGACCTTGGCGGCGATTTCGCCGACGGCCTGCTTGTCGATGCCGATGATCTTGATTTCGGTCTGCTTCGGCACTTCGAACTTGATGCCGGCGGGCGGATCGATGACGACCGGGTGCGAGAAGCCGAGCGACAGCTCCAGCTTTGCGCCTTGCATGGCGGCGCGGTAACCGACGCCGACCATTTCCAGGGTCACTTCGTAACCTTCGGTGACGCCCTTCACCATGTTGGCGATCAGGGTACGCGACAGGCCCCACATGGCCTTGTGACGCTGCGTTTCGCCGCGCGGCGAGATGTGCAGGACATTGCCTTCCTGGCGGACTTCGATTTCCTCGACGACCTTCCAGTTCAGCTGGCCCTTGGGGCCCTTTACGGTCACGTCCTGGCCCGCCAGCGTGATGTTCACGCCGTTCGGGACAGAAATGGCCTTTTTACCGATCCGAGACATTTTAAAACCTTTTGTGCCTTAAGTGCCCTCAGACCGAGAATTCTAATTCAAGACGCCTTTTAACGGAAAACCGGAAACCACTTTTCCGAAAAGGCTTTGGATTAGTAAACTCGGCAGAGAACTTCGCCACCGACGTTAGCTTCGCGGGCGGCAGTGTCAGACATGACGCCCTTGGGCGTCGACAGGATCGAGATCCCGAGGCCGTTCTTGATCGGCTTCAGGTCCTTGATCGACGAATAGACGCGGCGACCCGGCTTGGACACGCGGGCGATTTCCGCGATGACCGGCTGGTCGTCGAAATACTTCAGTTCGATTTCGAACTGCGGAAACTCACCCGGGACTTCCAGGACTTCGTAACCACGGATATAGCCCTCGTCCTTGAGGACGTCGAGCACGCGGCCGCGCAGCTTGGAAGCGGGGGTCAGCACCTTCGAACGCTTGCGCATGGCGGCGTTCTTGATACGAGCGATCATATCGCTGAGAGGATCATTGACGAACATGTGTGTGGTCCCCTTCCCTTACCAGCTGGCCTTGGTCAGACCAGGAATCTGGCCTTCGTTACCAAGCTTGCGCAGGGCGATACGGCTGATCTTCATCTTGCGATAGAAGGCGCGCGGACGGCCCGTCAGTTCGCAGCGATTGCGGATACGCGTCGGGTTCGAGTTGCGCGGCAGCTTTGCCAGCTTCAGGCGCGCTTCAAAACGCTCCTCAAGAGGCAGGCTTTCGTCATTGGCGGTCGCCTTGAGGGCCTCGCGCTTGGCAGCGTATTGCGCGACCAGCTTCTTGACCATCTCATTGCGGTTGACAGCGGATTTCTTTGCCATTTGTGTCTCTCTCCCGCCTTACGAAACGAACGGGAACTGGAAGTGCTTCAGAAGCGCCTTGGCTTCCTTGTCACTCGTGGCCGTGGTGCAGACAACGATGTCCATGCCCCACATCTGATCGATTTGATCGTAGTTGATTTCCGGGAAAACGATGTGTTCCTTCAGGCCCATGGCGTAGTTGCCACGGCCGTCGAAGGAATTGCCGTTCAGACCGCGGAAGTCCTTCACGCGCGGCAGCGCGATCGTGATCAGACGGTCGAGGAATTCGTACATACGTTCCTTGCGCAGCGTCACCTTGGCGCCGACAACCATGCCTTCACGCAGCTTGAAGCCGGCGATCGACTTGCGGGCGCGGGTCGGCGCAGGCTTCTGGCCGGTGATGGCCGCCAGGTCCTTGATGGCCGCCTGGACCTTCTTGGAGTCGGCAGTGGCTTCACCGATACCCATGTTCACGACGATCTTGTCGAGCTTGGGGACCTGCATCTCGTTCGTGTAACCGAACTCTTCCTTCAGGGCGGCCCGGATAGTCTCCAGGTAAACCGACTTGAGGCGCGGGGTGTAAGTATCAGCCATTGATGACATCTCCGGTCGTCTTGGCAACGCGGACCTTCTTGTCGCCTTCGATCTTGAAACCGACGCGGGTCGGCTTGCCGTTCGAATCGACGTGGGCGACGTTGGAAACGTGCAGCGACGCTTCCTTGTTGACGATGCCGCCGTTCGGGTTGGTTTGCGACGGACGGGTATGGCGCTGGACCATGTTGATGCCCTGGACAACGACGCGGTTGTCTTCGGGAAGGACCTTCAGAACGGTGCCGCTACGGCCCTTGTCCTTGCCGGTCAGGACGACGACGTTATCGCCCTTCTTAATCTTGGCAGACATTAGATGACCTCCGGAGCCAGCGAGATGATCTTCATGTGGTTCTTGGCGCGGAGTTCGCGCGGGACCGGCCCGAAGATACGCGTGCCGATCGGCTCGCTCGACTTGTTGACGATGACGGCGGCATTGGTGTCGAAACGGATTACCGAACCGTCCTTGCGCTGGATGTCCTTCGACGTGCGAACGACGATGGCGCGCAGCACGTCACCCTTCTTCACGCGGCCGCGAGGAATGGCTTCCTTGACCGAAACGACGATCAGGTCGCCCACCGAGGCGTAGCGGCGCTTGGAGCCGCCCAACACCTTGATGCACATGACCCGGCGAGCGCCAGAGTTGTCGGCGACATCCAGGTTAGTTTGCATCTGAATCATGACTTAAACTCCTGGCTTCACGCTTCGCGCGGGAGGACTTCCCACGTTTTCAGCTTGGACTTGGGCGCACATTCGATGATGCGAATGGTTTCGCCGGCCTTGTAGGTATTGTTCTCATCGTGGGCGTGATAACGCTTCGACTTCCGCACCGTCTTCTTCAGAACGGGGTGCAGGATCGTACGTTCCACCTTCACAACAACGGTCTTGTCGCCCTTATCGGAAACAACCAGACCTTCAAGAATGCGTTTGGGCATGGTCTAATCCTCTTAGGCAGACTTCGCCGCGGCCTTTTGAGCCGTCAGCAGGGTCTGAATGCGTGCGACATCCTTGCGGATCTCGTTGACGCGGTGGGTCTTTTCGAATTGGCCCGTTGCCTTCTGGAAGCGCAGGTTGAACTGCTCCTTCTTCAGGCTCAGGAGTTCTTCGTGCAGCTGGTCGGTCGTCTTGCTGCGCAGATCGGCGATCTTGGTCATATCAATTACTCCGCAGCAGCGGCAACGCCGGCGTCGAGACGGGTCACGACGCGGGTGGAGACCGGCAGCTTCGCAGCGCCCAGACGCAGCGCTTCACGCGCGATGTCGTCCGGCACGCCGTCGATTTCAAACAGGATACGGCCTGGCGCCACGCGAGCGGCCCAGTAATCCACAGCCCCCTTGCCCGAACCCATCCGGACTTCAGCCGGCTTGCCCGTAACGGGCAGATCCGGGAAGATACGGATCCAGACGCGGCCTTGACGCTTCATCTGGCGGGTGATGGCGCGACGGGCGGCTTCGATCTGACGCGCGGTCAGACGCTCCGGCTCGACGGTCTTCAGACCATACGAGCCGAAGTTGAGCGTGTAGCCACCCTTGGCATTGCCGTGGATGCGGCCCTTGAAGGCCTTGCGGTATTTTGTGCGCTTAGGAAGCATCATGGCTTAGGCCTCCTTGTTACGATCGCGGCGCGGGCCGCGGTTGTTACGATCGCCGCGGTCCGAACGCTCAGGGCGGTCGCTGGACGACGGACCCGAAGCTTCCTGGCTCCAGCGCTTGTCCTGGGCCATCGGATCGTGCTCAAGGACTTCGCCCTTGAAGATCCACACCTTGACACCGATGATGCCGTAGGTGGTCAGGGCTTCAGCAAAGCCCATGTCGATGTCGGCGCGCAGGGTGTGCAAAGGCACGCGGCCTTCACGATACCATTCCATACGGGCGATTTCCGCACCGCCGAGACGACCCGACAGGTTCATACGGATGCCCTTGGCGCCCAGACGCATGGCCGACTGGATCGAACGCTTCATGGCGCGGCGGAAAGCCACACGGCGTTCCAGCTGCTGAGCAATCGATTCGGCGACCAGTTGCGCGTCGACTTCCGGCTTGCGGACTTCGACCAGGTTCAGGAACACTTCACCTTCGGTCAGCTTCGACACGTCCTTGCGGAGCTTGTCGATGTCGGCGCCCTTCTTGCCGATCACGACGCCCGGACGGGCGGCGTAGATGGTGACGCGGCACTTCTTGTGCGGACGCTCGATGATGATGCGGCTGACGCCGGCAGCATTGAGCTTTTCCTTCAGTTCCTTGCGGATCTTCAGGTCCTGGTGCAGCAGCTTGGCGTATTCCGTACGGGCCGCGAACCAGCGCGAGTCCCAGGTACGGTTGATGCCAAGGCGCAGGCCGACCGGATTAGCTTTCTGACCCATTATGCGGCCTCCTGACCGAGTTCACGAACGACGATCGTCAGTTCGGAGAACGGCTTCATGATACGCGACGAACGGCCGCGAGCACGCGAAGCGAAGCGCTTCATGACGACGCCCTTGCCAACGAAGGCCTCGGCGACAACCAGGTTGTCGATGTCGAGGTTGTGGTTGTTTTCCGCGTTCGAGATCGCCGAATAGAGCGCCTTGCGGACGTCCTTGGCGATGCGCTTGCGCGAGAATTCCAGTTCGTTCAGGGCGCGCTGAACCTTGAGACCGCGGATCGAGGCGGCGACCAGGTTGAGCTTCTGCGGCGAGATGCGCACCGAAACCAGCTTGGCGCGGGCTTCGTTCGATTCGACGCGACGAGGATTCTTGGTCTGCGACATGATTACTTCCTCTTCGCCTTCTTATCGGCGGCGTGACCGGGGAAGTTGCGCGTCGGCGAGAACTCGCCGAGCTTCATGCCGACCATGTCCTCGCTGACGAGAACCGGAACATGCTTCTGACCGTTGTAGACACCGAGGGTCAGGCCGACGAATTGCGGCATGATGACCGAGCGGCGCGACCAGGTCTTGATGACTTCCTTGCGACCCGAGTTTTGCGCGGCGTCCGCCTTCTTCAGAAGGTGGCCATCCACGAAGGGTCCTTTCCATACGGAGCGAGCCATGGTTTAGCGAGCCTTCTTGACGTGACGCGAACGGATAATGAACTTGTCCGTCGCCTTGTTGGTACGAGTTTTGCGGCCCTTGGTCGGGACGCCCCACGGGGTGACCGGGTTACGGCCGCCCGAGGTCTTGCCTTCACCACCACCGTGCGGGTGGTCGACCGGGTTCATGGCGACGCCGCGGACGTGTGGGCGGAAGCCCAGGTGACGCGAACGGCCGGCCTTACCCAGGCTTTGGTTCATGTGGTCGGGGTTCGACACGGCGCCGACCGTGGCCATGCAGGTGTCGAGCACCATGCGCAGCTCGCCGGAACCGAGGCGGATCTGGGCGTAGCCGGCGTCGCGGCCGACCAGCTGGGCGTAGGCGCCAGCCGAACGGGCCAGCTGACCGCCCTTGAGCGGCTTCATTTCCACGTTGTGGATGATGGTGCCGATCGGAAGCGAGCGCAGCGGCGCGGCGTTACCCGGCTTCACGTCGACCTTTTCCGACGCGATGACCGTGTCACCGGCCTTCAGGCGCTGCGGGGCCAGGATGTAGGCCTTTTCGCCGTCCTGATACACGATCAGGGCGATGAAGGCCGAACGGTTGGGGTCATATTCCAGACGCTCAACGATCGCCGGCACGTCGAACTTGCGACGCTTGAAGTCGATGATGCGATAGAGCTTCTTCGCACCGCCGCCACGGAAGCGGACAGCGACACGGCCGCCGGCGCCACGGCCGCCGGACTTCGTCAGACCTTCGACCAGCGACTTTTCGGGCTTGCCCTTGTGCAGCTCGGAACGGTCCACCAGAACGAGCTGGCGGCGGCCGGGCGAGGTCGGATTAAATTGCTTCAAAGCCATTGTTCAATCTTTCCTTACAGGCCGGTCGTGATGTCGATCACCTGGCCTTCGGCCAGGGTGACGATCGCTTTCTTGACGTCGCTGCGGCGGCCCTTGATGCCCTTGAACCGCTTGGTCTTGCCCTTGGTGACAATGGTGTTCACCTTGGTGACCTTGACGTTGTAGATAGCTTCGACGGCCGAAGCGACTTCGTCCTTGGACGCGTCGAGGGCGATCTTGAAGACGACCTTGTTCTGTTCAGCCAGAATCGAGGCCTTTTCGGTGATGTGCGGCGACAGCAGCACGTCGAAATTGCGGATGGTAGCAGCCATAACTTAGGCCTCCACTGCGAAGCGAGCTTCGATAGCTTCAACCGCCGCCTTCGTCAGAACCAGCTTTTCACGGCGCAGGATGTCATAGACATTCAGGCCCGCGGTCGGCAGGACGTCGATATTGG
>CAMLLA010000116.1 GCA_946480525.1 uncultured Asticcacaulis sp.
GAGATGTTCCCCTACCCGTCGGGGCGCATCCATATGGGCCATGTGCGCAACTACACGATGGGCGACGTGATCGCGCGCTTCCGGCGCGCGAACGGTTACAATGTGCTGCATCCGATGGGGTGGGATGCGTTCGGTTTGCCGGCGGAAAACGCCGCCATGGAACGCAAGATCCACCCCAAGGGCTGGACCTACGACAACATCGCCAATATGCGCGGCGAGCTGAAGCGCCTGGGTCTGTCGATCGACTGGACGCGCGAATTCGCCACCTGTGATCCCAGCTATTACGGCAAGCAGCAGAAATGGTTCCTCGACCTGCTGAAGAACGACCTGGTCTATCGCCGCGAAAGCCAGGTCAACTGGGACCCGGTAGATATGACCGTGCTGGCCAACGAGCAGGTCATCGAAGGTCGCGGCTGGCGGTCGGGCGCGCTGGTCGAAAAGAAGAAGCTGACCCAGTGGTTCATGCGCATCACGCGTTTCGCCGACGACCTGATCGAAGGGCTGACGACGCTGGACCGCTGGCCGGACAAGGTGCGGCTGATGCAGTCGAACTGGATCGGCAAGTCGCGCGGTTTGCAGATGACCTTCCCGTTCGTGGACCGTGATGGTGGTGTGGAGGTCTATACGACGCGTCCCGACACCCTGTTTGGCGCATCCTTTATCGCTATCGCCGCCGATCATCCGCTGGCGCAAACGGCCGCCGCCGCCAATCCGGAACTGGCCGCCTTCATCAAGTCGATCAGCAAGGGCGGTGTGTCCCAGGCCGACATCGACACGGCCGAAAAGCAGGGCTTCAACACCGGCGTCAAGGTCAAGCATCCGTTCAAGCCGGGCGAGACCCTCGATGTCTGGGTCGCCAACTTCGTGCTGATGGACTATGGCACCGGCGCCATCTTCGGCTGCCCGGCCCACGACCAGCGCGACCTCGATTTCGCCCGCAAGTATGGCCTGAGCGTTACCGAAGTCGTTCTGCCGCAGGGCGCAGATCCGGAGACCTTTGCAGTCGCCAATGAAGCCTATACCGGCCCTGGCACCCTTTTCCACTCATCCTTCCTGGATGGCCTGGAAATCGAAGCCGCCAAGGACGCCGCCATCGAAAAGATCGAAGCCATGGGCCTTGGTCAGGGCGCGACCGTGTTCCGCCTGCGCGACTGGGGCGTTTCGCGTCAGCGCTATTGGGGCTGCCCGATCCCGATCATCCATTGCGACGACTGCGGCGTCGTGCCAGTCCCCGATGACCAGCTGCCGGTCGTCCTGCCTGAGGACGTCACGTTTGATGTGCCCGGCAATCCGCTGGAGCGCCATCCGACGTGGAAGCACGTCAAATGCCCGCACTGCGCCAAGGATGCGCGCCGCGAAACCGATACGCTCGACACCTTTGTCGACTCGTCATGGTACTTCGCCCGCTTCACCGATCCGAACGCCGGCGCGCCGGTCAACAAGGACGCGGCCGACTACTGGCTGGCGGTCGATCAGTATATAGGCGGCATCGAACACGCCGTCCTGCACCTGCTCTATGCCCGCTTCATTACGCGCGCGCTGAACCATTGCGGCTATCTGGACGTCAAGGAACCTTTCGCCGGCCTGTTCACCCAGGGCATGCTCACGCACGAAACCTATAAGACTGCCGACGGCCAATGGGTTGAACCGGCGGATGTCGATGTGGCGGTCGAAGGTGGCCAACGCGTTGCCAAGCGCATTTCGACCGGCGAGATCCTGGTCATCGGCGACAGCGAAAAGATGTCGAAATCGAAGAAGAATACCGTCGCGCCTGGCGACATCTTCGATACCTATGGCGTCGATTCCGCGCGCCTGTTTGTTCTCTCCGACTCGCCTCCGGAACGCGACGTGCAGTGGTCGACTTCAGGTGTCGAAGGCTCGTGGCGCTTTACGCACCGCGTGTGGGACCTGTTCGACGGGCTGACGGACGACAATATTCCGTGTACGGATGAAAAGGCTGCCAATGACCTTCTGAAGGCCGCCCATAAGACAGTCAAGCTTGTCACCGATGGCTTTGAAGGCTTCCGTTTCAATGCTGCCATCGCCAAACTGTATGAGTTGGTCACGATCATTCGCACCAGCGAAGTCGCGAAGACGGGTTCTGTTGCCCGCCGCGAGGCCCTGACGCTGCTGGCCGGGCTGATCGCACCCGTCACACCGCACCTCGCCGAAGAATGCTGGGCGCGTCTTGGCAAGGAGGGCATGATCGCCCAGGCGGAATGGCCGAAATTCGATCCGGCGCTTGCCCAGGACGACGTCTATGTCCTGCCCGTTCAGGTCAATGGCAAGAAGCGTGGTGAGATCAGCATCCCCAATGGCGCCACGGAAGCGGAGATTCGCGAAACCGCGCTTGCGGACGAAGACGTTAAGCGGCATCTTGCGGGCGTCGAAATCCGCAAGGTTATTATCGTGCCGAACCGGATCCTCAACTTCGTGGTGGGATAGATGAAGGTTTTCAAGCTTCTGACCCTGTGCTGCCTTGTGGCCCTGCCCGCCTCCCTGACGGCTTGCGGCTTTACGCCGATGTACGCCCAGACCGGCGTCACCGCCAATTTGTCGCAGATTGCGGTCGAAACGCCCCAGACACGGACCGGCTATTTCCTGGGCCAGCAGTTGCGCAATGGCCTGGCGTCGGACGCGGACAAAAACCCGCTGTACACCCTGACCATTGTGCTGGATGAGCGTCACTATCAGGTTGGTTATCGCGTCGACGACACCTCGACGCGTTCCGAACTGACGTCGAGCGTCGCCTACACCCTGACCGATAACCGTACCCGCCAGGTGGTCCTGAAGGACGCTTTCACCGAGACCGTAACCTACTCGACCTCGTCTTCGCCCTTTACCGGCATCGTGTCGCAGCAGGACGCGCAGGAACGTCTCGCCACCAGCGCCGCGCAGAAGATTCAGACGGCGGTCGCCCTGCATTTTCACGGCAAATAGGCGTCAGACGTAAACGATGAAGCTGTCCAAAAAGGCCGAGATCGACGCCTTTTTCAACAAGCCGCCGGCCAATGTCGTCGGCGCGCTTATCTATGGCAAGGACCGCAGCCAGGTCCTTGAGCGGTCAACCGTTCTGGCCAAGAAGACCGTGCCGGACATCACCGATCCCTTCAACGTGTCGCTGCTGACCGAAACCGATATCGACGGCGACATCGGCAAGCTGGAAGGCGAGTTGCAGGCCCTGTCGATGATGGGCGGCCGGCGGTTAATACGGCTGAAGTTCTTTACCGAGAAGTCGGCGCTGGATAAGGCGGTTGCCGCTATCTTAAAGGCACATGCTGCCGGCGACTACAATCGCGACGCCTTCATTGTGATTGAGTCCGGCAATCTGGGCGGGGATTCCGCCCTTCGAAAATTGGCCGACACCGAAAAGAACCTGGTCAGCATCGCCTGCTATGACGATGAGACGGGCGACATCATCCGCATGGCGCGTGAAACGCTCCAGGAAAACGGCGTGTCGCTGAATAATGCTGCCATGGATATCTTCGCCCAGCGCCTGCCGAAAGAGCGCGGGATTGCGCGGCAGGAGATCGAGCGGCTGGTGCTGTTCATCGGGCCGGGTTCAAACAAGACGCTGAATGAGACGGAGCTTCAGGATTTCCTCGGCGTCGAACCCGAAGCGTCCCTGTTCAAGGCGGCGCAGGATGCGTTTGGCGGGCGGATGAAGGCGGCCCAGGCGGGGTTGCGCCGAGCCTTTGCCGAGGGCGAAAGTGGCCCGGACGCCATGCGCGCGCTGAGCATGCACTACAACAAGGTCAAGGTGCTGAAAGGTAATCTGCTGAAGGGTCTCGATCCCAAGACAGCGGCGCGGAATTCAGGGATATTCTGGAAGGACGAGGACGATATGCTGCGTCAGGCCAAGTCGTGGAATATGGACATCCTGGACGGCTTGGCGCGTGACATCATCGATACCGACAAGATGTGCAAGTCGACGGGTATGCCGGACCTGCTGATTGCCGAGCGGCTGTATATGCAGGTTGCGGGCAAGGCGACGCGTGCAGGGTTATGATAACTAATGGGGTGAAGGGGCCTGAGGCCCCTTCGTCTTCTTCTCTTAATAAAAAGAGCGGCCCTCTTAAGGGACCGCTCTTTTTATTTATCAGGACAAGGCGAGGGGACCCGGGCCCCTCTCCCCCATTAGGTTTTCATCAGCCGGCGGCAGACTTCATCCAGCTGTTCGAGGGTCGCGTAGGACAGGCGGATCTCGCCCTTGCCGCCTTTGTCTTCCAGCTTGACCTTGAGACCAAGGGCTTCCTGAAGATCCTGTTCCAGAGACTGCGTATCGGCATTGGAGCCGCTGCGAACCTTCGGCGCGGCATTGCGCACCGGCGCCATTTCATCGCGCACCAGGGCTTCGGTCTGACGTACCGACAGACCCGCCGCGATCACCTTTTCTGCCAGGCCTTCGGCATCCTGAGCCGTCACCAGGGCGCGGGCATGACCGACACTTAGGCGGCCTTGCAGAACATGGTCCTGCACAATCTCAGGCAAGGCCAGCAGACGCAGCATATTGGCGATGTGGCTGCGCGACTTGCCGACCACCTGTGCCAGGGCGTCCTGGGTGCGGCCGAAGCGTTCCATCAGCACCTTATAGGCCCTTGCCTCTTCAATGCCGTTCAGATCGGCGCGCTGGACGTTTTCGATAATGCCGATTTCCAGCACTTCGAGGTCGTCGAGTTCTCGCACGATCACCGGCACCGAGTGCAGGCCGGCTTTTTGCGACGCACGCCAGCGGCGCTCGCCGGCGATGATCTGGTACTTGCCAGGCTGCCCCGGCGCTGGACGGACGAGGATTGGCTGAAGAACGCCCTTTTCGCGGATCGAGGCGGCCAGGTCGTCGATGTCGCTTTCGGTAAAGATACGACGTGGCTGATCCGGATTACGGACCAACAGGTCTATCGGCTGTTCCGGTGCGCGGAAGGCCTCTGAGGGCTGATCGGGAACGGGCGCCGTAACGGCCGCCGACGCCCCGGCATCCCCGAGAAGCGCCGACAGACCGCGACCTAAACCTCTTTGTTTTTCAGACATTTAGCTTACTTTTCCCTTCAGCTCAGGCCGGCTGCTTCGCCGCTTGAGCACGCCGCGATTTCTCGCGTGTCACGAGCTCCTTGGCCAGCTTGATATAGGCCTGGCTGCCCGAGCATTTCATATCATAGATCAGCGCTGGCTTGCCGAACGACGGCGCTTCCGACACGCGCACATTGCGTGGAATGACCGTGTCGTAGACAAGCTGGCCGAAATGCGACCGCACGTCGCGTTCGACGTGGCCGGACAAGGCGTTCCGCTTGTCGAACATGGTCAGGACGATACCTTGCAGGCTGAGACGCGGGTTCAGCGAGCCGCGCACCAGATCGATCGTTCGCATCAGCTGGCTCAAACCTTCCAGCGCGAAGAACTCGCACTGCAACGGCACCATGACCGCATCAGCCGCGCTCATGGCGTTGACCGTCAAAAGATTAAGCGACGGCGGACAGTCGATGAGAATATAATCGTACGGCGGCTTGTCCTGATCCAGGTTATCGAGCGCATCGCGCAAACGGTAAGAGCGGCGCTCTGCCTGGCCCAGTTCGATCTCGACACCCGATAGGTCGGGGTCGGATGGCAACAGCCATAGTCCCGGAACCGAAGTTTTCAAAGCCGTGTCGCCAATTGGCGCCTGATCGACAATGACATCGTATAGCGAACTGACACGGTCGGCCTTGGGTACGCCCAGACCTGTCGAGGCATTACCCTGAGGGTCAAGGTCGATCAACAATACGCGCTGACCGATCGCAGCCAGAGCCGTACCGAGATTGATGGCGGTTGTGGTCTTACCCACCCCCCCCTTCTGATTGGCGATTGCCAGGACGCGAACGGGATGTTTTTCCTGTTCCAGGGCCTTATCTGCCACGTGTCAGCCTCCGGATGTGGACAACGCGACCACGTGGATCGCTAAGGGACTCGTACTGTTCTACTTCGAATCTCCACTGTTTGCCAGCCTCAGCCAGTTCACTTTCAACGTTTTCCCCTTTTAAAAACCAGCCTTCCGCGCCGTTTCGGAAGAATTTTTCAGAAAAGGTAAACAGACGTGGGAACGGGGCGAAAGCGCGCGCCGTGATGACATCGACCTTGAGATTTAAGTTCTCTGTCCGGTCATTGATGACCTCAGCGGGAAGGTTCAGCTGATCGACAAGCTCTTGCAGAAAACGGCAACGCTTGGTCAGGGAATCGATCAGATAGACCTTGGGCGCTGGCCCTTCACTGTGCTTGAGCAGGATCGCCAACACCAGACCCGGAAAGCCGGCACCGGCACCGAGGTCCGCCCACACGCGCGCATCCGGCCGTCGGTTGAGCAGCTGGGCGCTGTCCAGCACATGGCGTGACCAGAAGTGTGGAATGGTCGCAGGCCCGACAAGGTTCATGACCTCATTCTTTTCGACCAGGTATGCGCGAAAGATATCGAGATCAGCGATAGCCTCGTGTTTCACGTGAAACACCAGCTTCGCCGCCATTTCCTGCGGCGTCATAGGAACGTCCGTCATCAAGCCGACTTCTTGACGCGATTGCGGACAAAGAAAAGAAGCGTCGTCAGCGCTCCCTGCGTCATGCCCTCGATACGACCGGCCTGCCCCAGGGTTTGCGGCCGGATACGCGACAGCTTCTCGCGCGCTTCATTCGACAACCCGGGCACCGTCGCGTAGTCGATATCCCCGGGCAAGGCCAGGTTCTCATCCTTACGGAAAGATTCGATCTCAGCCTTCTGCCGCGACATATAGCCGGCATAGAGGGCGTCGATTTCTACCTGCTCATAAAGCGCGTCGGGCCACGCACCGATTTCCGGCCACATGGCCTCAAGCTTGCTGCGCGTGCAGCTATCATAAGCCATGAGCTGCACAACATTACGACGTTGGCCGTCACCATTGACTTGGATGTCTTGAGCCAAAGCCTCGCGTGGCGTCGCCGTCAGCTCCGATGCCCGTCGACGGATAGCCGCCAAGGCATCGCGTTTTGCCGTCCAGGCTGCGGCGCGATGGCTGCCGACGACACGATTGGCGATACCCTTGTCCGTCAGGCGCTGGTCGGCATTGTCGGCACGCAGCGACAGGCGGAACTCTGCTCGGCTAGTGAACATGCGATAGGGCTCGGTGACGCCGCGCGTAACCAGATCATCAATCATGACGCCGATATAGGCTTCGTCGCGACCCAGGATGACAGGGCTATAGCCACCGGCCTGGGCCGCGGCATTCATACCGGCCATCAACCCTTGTGCTCCCGCCTCTTCGTAACCTGTCGTGCCATTGATCTGGCCCGCCAGGAACAGGCCAGGCAACTGCTTCAGTTCCAACGTTGGATGCAGTTCCCGTGGATCGACATAGTCGTATTCAATGGCATAGGCGTAGCGCTTGATGACGACGTTTTCCAGACCGATGATGGTGCGCAAGAACGCTTCCTGGGTTGCTTCGGACACGCTGGTCGAAATCCCGTTCGGATAGACGGTGTCGTCGTCATAGCCTTCCGGTTCGAGGAAGATCTGGTGGCTGGTCTTGTCGGCGAACTTGACGACCTTGTCCTCGATTGACGGACAATAACGCGGGCCACGACCCGACAGGTGCCCGCCGTAAACCGCGGATTCCTTGATGCGATCAGAGATGATCGCGTGCGTTTTTTCGTTGGTATAGGTGATGCCGCAAGCAATCTGTGGCCGGTCGATCGATGCCGTCAAATAAGAAAACGGCTCGATCGGATCGTCGCCGATTTGCTGTTCCAGACGATCCCAATGGATGGTTTTGCCATCAAGCCGCGCTGGCGTGCCGGTCTTCAGGCGGCCCATATCCAGTTTCAGGTCATAGAGACGCTGGCCCAGGCCGTTGGCAGGTTGATCACCCCAGCGGCCGGCGGACATTCGCTTTTCGCCGATATGGATGATACCGCGCAGGAAGGTGCCGGTCGTCAGCACCACAGCGCGCGCCCTATAGTTCTGGCCGTTGCCGTCAGTGACACCGACAACGCGGCCATTTTCCAGCACCAGATCTTCGACGGCGGCTTCGGCAATATCGAGATTTTCCGTTTGAGCCAGTTCGGCCTGCATGGCTTCACGATAGAGTTTGCGGTCGATCTGGGCGCGCGGACCGCGCACGGCCGGGCCCTTGGATTTGTTCAGAACCTTGTACTGGATGCCGCCGATGTCGGCCATACGGCCCATGACGCCGTCAAGCGCATCGATTTCGCGAACCAGATGGCCCTTCCCCAGACCACCGATAGCCGGATTGCACGACATCTCACCCAGCGTCTCTTTCCGGTGAGTAAGCAAGAGGGTCTTGGCACCCATGCGCGCGGAAGCGGTCGCAGCTTCGCAGCCCGCATGGCCGCCGCCAACGACGATCACGTCCCATAACGTGTTCGAGTAGTCAGTCATCGATGTCCTCTGGAAATGGACGGTGCCTATAGCAGACTAGGCCCGAGGGGTCGACTCGGCAATTGGTGTTTCACGTGAAACACTCGATCACTTTCCGATACAGAAGGAAGAGAAGACCTCATCCAAAACCTGCTCGACATCATAACGGCCGAACAATGCTTCGAAACTGTTTATGGCCATGCGGATATCTTCGGCAGTCAGCTCTGGAACCCGTAGCTGTGAATCCAGCGCATGCCGGACGTGGTCGTGTGCCTCTGCCAATCGAGCGCGGTGACGGTCACGCGTTGCTGCCGGAAATGTCTGTAGCGACAAGGCTGTTTCGACGTGAGCTTCAAGTGCGGTGATGAGAACGTCGATTCCCTCACCCGTCTTTGTGCTCACCTCAAATAGATGTGTTTCACGTGAAACACTGCCGGCATCGACCTTATTGTAGACGATAAAGTCACCAAGGCTCAACAACTCCGGATCAGGTGTCGAAGGGTTCTGACTGTCGATAACCCAGATGCGCAGATCAGCTTCGGCCGCACGGTTACGGGCGCGTCTGATGCCTTCTCGCTCGACGACTTCCTCCGTTTCGCGCAGACCCGCTGTGTCATAGAGCAGTACCGAATAGGGTCCTATCCGTAACTGCGCTTCCAGGATGTCACGCGTCGTCCCCGCCACCGGCGTAACGATCGCCGTCTCCGTCTTCAGCAGGACGTTGAACAGGCTGGACTTGCCGGCGTTGGGCTCGCCGAGAATGACAATGCGATAGCCTTCCCGGATTTGCCGGCCCCGCTTTTCATCGGCCAGGGCTTCACGCAAGGAGGTTTCCAGGTTGGCGATACGGTTGAGGATCGACCGGCTAAGATCTTCAGGCAGGTCTTCATCGGGGAAATCGATATAGACTTCGAGACGCGCAAGGAGATCGATGAGTTCCGAACGCCAGCCTTCATAGCGTGCACGCAGCCCTCCCCCCAACTGCGTCAGGGCCTGGCGCCGTTGCGCTTCGGATTCGGCATCAACCAAATCGGCAATCGCTTCTGCTTGGGTCAGGTCCAGCTTTTGGTTTTCGAGCGCGCGACGGGTGAATTCCCCGGGCTCCGCCAGAGACAATCCCATCGACAGGAGCACGCTATACAGCCGATCGATAATGGCCCGTGAGCCATGGACATGCAGTTCCACGCAGTCTTCGCCGGTAAAGCTATTTGGGGCCTTGAACCAGATGGCGACGCACTGATCGAGCAGTTCGCCATCATGCACTAGGTCGGTATAGGTCGCATATCGGGGTTTGAAAGTTTTGCCACTTAAGTCCTCAGCGGTTACTAATGCCATCGGCCCGGACAGACGGATGATCGACACGCCTGCCCTGCCCTGCGCACTCGCCAGGGCGAAAATGGTGTGTTTCACGTGAAACACTCCTTATTTGATATCCTTGCCCGTTCCGAACGAGCCCATGCTAGCCTTGGCTGCCGACTGGAACAGCTTGAAGAACTGATCCTGAGCGGTAATTCCCAGGCTGGACCACGTCTTGATGATCTCTTCCGGCTGCATAGACTGCATGTTTTGTTCGACGCGCAAACGCATCTGCTCGACGACATAGTCGTTCAGCGGCTCAACGTCCGGCAGGCCCAAAAATGCGCGGGCTTCCTGCGGGGTACATTCGACATTGACCGTGCACTTCATGTTGAGCTCCAGAAAGATGACAACCCGATATGAGGGTGTCATATCGGGTTGGCAAGGGTTAATTGTATTGTTTGAAAACGCTTACGTGTTCATGCTCTGGAAGAACTCTGCGTTGTTCTTCGTTTGACGCAGTTTGTCGCTGAGGAACTCGATCGCATCCTGGGCACCCATTGGATTAAGGATACGGCGCAGGACGTAGGTCTTCTGCAGGTTCGACTTCTCAGTAAGCAGCTCTTCCTTACGCGTACCGGACTTGAGGATGTCGATCGCCGGGAAGACGCGCTTGTCGGCG
>CAMLLA010000117.1 GCA_946480525.1 uncultured Asticcacaulis sp.
TCAGGATGGGCAGGGTGTAACCTTACGACGCATGAGTACGTATGAACCCGATAAGTGGCAATCGGAGATGCGCGCGGCACTCGGCGGCGACGCGGCCGCCTATCGTGCGCTTCTCGGGTCGCTTCGGCCCTGGCTTGTTTCCTATTTCCGCCGCCGCCTGAAGGGCGCGGACAGTGAAGACCTTGTACAAATGACCCTGTTGAGTTTGCACGAAAAGCGCCACACCTACGATCCCGCGTCCCCGTTCCTGCCGTGGATCGCGGCAGTCGCACGGCACAAGCTGATCGACTATGTCCGCAAGTCGGGCAAGCGCGTGCACGTCGAGCTGGATGACGATATCGTAGGCGACGACAGCGGCGGCCTGCCGGCGGACCTGGCGCGGCGCGACGTCGAGGTCCTGCTGGCGCAATTACCGAAGGATCAGGCGCGCATCATCAGTCTGCACAAACTTCAGGAGCTGAGTATCGACGAGGTGTCGACGGCGACGGGCAAGAGTGCGTCGGCGGTGAAGGTCGCCATCCATCGCGGATTGAGGAAACTTCAGGCACTGGTCGGCGGCAAACCGACGGAGGCCGCCGATGAGTGACGATCTCTTCGATGACCTGTCCCGCGACCTCAAGCCGGCACGGCCGCTGAGCGTCCGCGCCCTGTGGATCGGCGCGGTTGTCGCTACGGTCGTGGCGGCAGTCTATATCTTCTTGCTATATGGCGCCCGCCCGGAAATCAGGGCCATGTTGAGCGGCGATTTCGGTGTCGATCCGATGGCCTGGTTCAAGCCGTTGTTGTTCATAGCTGTTGGTGCCGGCGCCCTGTGGTCGACCGCTGAGCTGGCGCGGCCCGAAGGCAGGTTGCGCCTTCGGACACTGGCGCCCCTGGCCATGGCCGTGACGTTTGTGCTGCTAGGGCTGGGAGGCGACGTTCTTGCCCGTGGCCCAGGGGCTTTCCACAATATCGGCGATCCGTCGATCCTGTGCGTACTTACCGTAGTGTGCGGCGGTGGCGCGGGACTGGTTCTTATGTGGCGGCTATGGTTGCGGCGGGCGGCGACATCGCATCCGGGCGTGCTCGGGGCGATGAGCGGCTTGGCGGCGGCGTCGCTGATGGCGGCCGCCTACGCTATCCACTGCGACCGCGACACCCCGATCTACATACTCGGCATCTATGGCGGTGGTGTTGCAATACTTACGGCCATCGCTGCTTTGCTCGGCCGCCGGTTGCTGCGCTGGTAGCGAGCGCTTTCCAAAAAGCGCGGCTTTAACCCTTAGTTCGTCTTCATCAGCGCCTGCCGGATCGGCAGGAAGCGGTCGTTGAACGGCAGGATGCCCGCGCCGCGCGCCGCGGCGTCCACGGCCAGCTCCGCGCGCCGCACCGGCGCCAGGTTGCGTATGCGGCTGGACTGGGTGTCGAGACGGTGGTTCAGCTTGGTGCACAGCTGTTCGATGAATTCCGCCGGCAGGCGGCCACCAATAAAGAAGGCTTCCGGATCCAGCGCGCAGTTCATGACGAGGAACGGCTGGAACAGATGGTCGGCCGCACGTTCCAGCCAGGCGTTGACGCGCGCCACGGCGGCCGGCGGCAGCTTTTCCAGCTCCTCCGGCGTCGACACGGTAATGCCCGACTTGGCCAGGTAGTCGTACAGCGAATAGAGCGAGACCATCTCTTCCAGGTTACGCATTTCCCCCGTCTCATCCTTGACCGGAAGGAAGCCGATTTCGCCGGACCGTCCCTTGGCGCCACGGTAGTAGTGGCCGTCAACGACCACGCCGCCGCCCAGGCCGGCGCACATGATGGTATAGACGAAGCTGCGGTACTGAAGTCCGTGTCCAAACTGCATTTCGCCAATGGCGGCCGCGGCGGCATCGTTTTCGACGATGACCGGCACAGGCAGGATTTCACTGAACATGCCGGCGACGTCGATCTCGGACCAGATCTTGTAGGCGTCCGGGCGATTGGCGACCGGCACACGTCCCAGGTCGTCGGGAATGGCGATACCGATGCCGATCAGCCGGTCAATGTCGATGGCGCGCGAGGCAATGATCTTGTCGACCTCGGCGCGGAAGAAGGCAACCACGTCTTCGGGCATGGCGAAGTGGACTTCGCGGCATTCACGGGCGCGGACATTGCCAAGAAAGTCCAGCGCGACGATGCCGATATGATCCCGATCGATATTCAGCCCGATGGAAAAGGCGCCATCGGGATTGACGACCAGCTTGGTTGCCGGCTGGCCGCGGCCACCCAGGTGACGGCCGGCCTTCAGGATCATGCCGTCATTGAGCAGGCGCTTGGTGATGTTGGCGATGGCCGGCGCCGTCAGCCCGGTCAATTCGGCGATTTCTGCCCGTGTGATCGGCTCAATGGCGGCGCGGACAGCCTGCAGGGTCACGCGCTGGTTGTGATCGCCGGCGCGCTCCAGGTTGGTGCCGGACAGTGCGTCGCCTAAACCGTGTTGTCTGGTCGTCTGACTGCGGTGGTCATTCCGTACTTTGCGTTCGTCCGCAGCCATTCAAACCCCTCCCGGGGAACCACTTATTTACGTTGTTTCCGGACATCACGGCAATTGATCCGGATCATCTCCCGCGCCGTATACTTTTTTCGTCACGTGCGCGATCCTGTTCGCTTATGACATAAAAGCAAAGACTGCAAGCGCCGGACGCAAAAGTGACCACGATCTGCGGATGGACCTACACCTTGAAATAGGTGTCGTAGATCGCCTCGTCGACCAGGTTCAGGTTGTACTGAAAGACGTCGATGAATTCGTGCAGGCCGCTGGCGATGATATGGGCGGCGTCGGACCCGTGAATCTTCTGGGTCAGTATGGCCATCTCCGCTTCGGCCTTGGTGGACTGGCCGTGGCCGTCCAGGCTTTTCAGGGCGCTGGCCACACGGTCGAGGCAATGAATGACCGAACGCGGAAAGGCCTTGCTGAAGAGAAGAAATGCCGTAACATCGCGGTAGTTGATGCTGTGGTACTGCTGGCGGTACATCTCCAGCGCGTTGACGGATTTCAGCACCGCGCCCCACTGGACGGCATCCTCGACGCTGTCGATGACCTCGCCGTGGGGCAGCAGGATGAAGTATTTGACATCGAGCAATCTGGCGGTCTTGTCGGCGCGTTCCAGCATCTGGCCCATATGGGCGAACTGCCAGCCTGAATAGCGGCTCATCGTGTTGTACATCAGGCCTGTGAACAGGTGGCCGGCCATGCGCACTTCGCGGTAATAGTCATAGAGATCGGCCAGGGACCGCTTGCGGCTATGGGCCTGGGTCAGATGGTAGAGCTCGTTGATCTTTTCCCACATCTCGACCGGAATGATTTCGCGCACCGTACGGGCGTTTTCACGCGCACGATAGATGCATTGCAGGATCGAATTCGGGTTCTTTTCGTCGAAGGTCAGGAATTTGACGACGGTGCGTTCGTCGGCGACCTGGTAGCGCTTGTTGAAATCCTCATCGTCGCCGGAGGTCGCGACGACCGGATACCACTGCGTCTCATCCTTGCTGAGGCTCATGTCGAGCATCAGGTGGAAGTTGACGTCGATAAAGCGGGCGACATTGTCGGCGCGTTCGAGATAGCGCGACATCCAGTAGATCGAGTTGGCGACACGGCTCAGCATGCGGCACCTCCATCTTCACCAATGACCCAGGTGTCCTTCGAACCGCCGCCTTGGGACGAGTTGACCACCAGCGAGCCCTTCTTCAAGGCCACGCGCGTCAGGCCGCCCGGCAGGGTGAATATCTCCTCGCCATAGAGAGAATAGGGGCGGAAATCGACGTGGCGGCCTTCGATGCCGCTGCCGCAAAGGGTGGGGCAGCGCGACAGCGCAAGGGTCGGCTGGGCGATATAGTCGCGCGGCCTGGCCTTGATCTTGGCAGCGAATTCCTTCTGCTCGGCCTTTGTGCTCTTGGGGCCGATCAGCATGCCGTAGCCGCCCGACAGGTTGACCGCCTTGACCACCAGCTTGTCGAGGTTTTCCAGCACGTATTTGCGATCGCTATCGTCCTCGCAGATATAGGTGCGGACGTTCTGGGCGATCGCCTCTTCGCCGAGATAGTATTTCACGATCTTGGGCACATAGGCATAGATCGCCTTGTCGTCGGCGATGCCGGTGCCGGGCGCATTGGCCAGCGCCACAGTGCCCTTGCGGTAGCAGCGCATGATGCCCGGAACGCCCAGCAGCGAATCCGGCCGGAAGATTTCTGGATCGATGAATTCGTCGTCGATGCGGCGGTAGATGACATCGACCTGATGCAGGCCAGCGGTCGTGCGCATATAGACCTTGTCGTCCTCGACCACGAGGTCCGATCCCTGCGCCAGCGGCACACCCATCTGCTGGGCCAGGTAGGCGTGCTCGAAATAGGCGGAGTTGTAGATGCCGGGTGTCAGGACGATGATGTTGGGATCGTCCTTGCCATTCGGCGCGATGTGCTTGAGCGTCCGGTAAAGGTGATCGCCATAGTCGCTGACCGGGCGGACCTTCATGGTCTGGAAGGCCGTCGGCAGGATACGTTTCAGAACGGCGCGGTTTTCCAGCACGTAGGAGATACCCGACGGACAGCGCAGATTGTCCTCAAGGACGTAGAACTCGCCATCGGCGTCGCGCACGAAGTCGGTGCCCGAAATGTGCGTCCACACGCCCTTCGGTGGCGACAGGCCTTCGCAGGGTTTCAGGTAGCATTGCGACGAAAAGATCATCTCGGCCGGAATGACGCCGTCCTTGACGATTTTCTGCTCGTTATAGATGTCCTGGATGAACAGGTTCAGGGCGTGGATGCGCTGGCTGATGCCGCGTTCCAGCTTGGCCCAGTCCTTTGCCGACACCATGCGCGGGATGATGTCGAAGGGCAGGATCTTCTCGGTACCCTTCTTGTCGCCATAGACGTTGAAGGTGTTGCCCGACTGGTAGAGGATATCCTCGGCCTGTTTCTGCCGGCGCTTCAGTTCGTTGCGACTGAGCTTGTCGATCTGCTCGATCAGCGGCTGCGCGGCAGGGTGCGCCACACCGTCCTTGCGGAACAATTCGTCGTAAAATCCGTCAACCTTGTAACTCTCGAGCGCCAAAAGCAGCCCTTTCGTGGGTTATGGTTAGATTACAGGAAAACCTCGTTCATCGTGACCTGAACCCGCAACGTTTCCTTGCCCCCGCCCCTGTATATGGTCCCCGCCGTGGGCGTCGCGTCGAGGTAGTTGCGGCCGGCCGCGACGCGGACATGGTCCTGTGTCACGCGACAGCCGTTGGTCGGATCGAAGCCGCGCCAGCCGAGATAAGGGATGTAGATCTCCACCCAGGCATGCGAGGCGTCCGACTGAATCTTGTTTTCATAATTGGCGCCGGTGAAGATGTAGCCGACGCGGTAACGGGCCGGAACGCCCAGCAGGCGCGCCAGGCAGATAAACAGGTTGGCGAAGTCCTGGCAGACGCCTTCGCGCATGGCATAGACGTCGAACGGCGTCGACTTCACCGTCGTCGATCCCGGTACATAGCGGAAGTCGCGATAGATGGTCTGGTTGATGTCGTTGAGCGTGTCCATCAGGTGGCGCGCATTGCGCTCGGCGAAGCTCATGGCATAGACCAGCAGTTCGCGAATCTGCGTTTCCGGCAGTTCCGGCGACCGCAGGTAGGGCTCCATCATCATCTGCTGCCACGGCATCATGGTCAGCGGCAGGAAGGGCTGGCGCTTGTCCTGCGACATGTCGTCGACCGGCTGGCCGAAGATCTTGACCAGCGACCGGCACGATACGACCAGTTTCTTGTACGGCTTGATGATCGAATAATGGATGGTCTGGTTGCCGAACACATCCTCGAACCGCATGCTTTCGCCTTCGGACGACAGGCTGAGCGTCGAATTCAGCACTTCCTGGCCCGAGTCTTCGACGGGCATCAGACGGAAGCTGTGCGTCGAATGCTCGACCTCGTTTTCGTATTCGTATTCGGTCGAATGGATGACGTCGTAGAGGCGATAGGTCAGGGGCGAGCCGTCCGGCGTATGAGTCAGCGAGCGCGTGTTCAGGATGTTGTGCTGAACCGTCTTCATCTGCTGCAGCGACTGCAGAATCGAGAGCTGCTGGGCCTGGGCCTGCTGATCGGCGAACGGCCGTCCGGTCAGGCCGCGCGACACCGACGGCGGCACGACCACGCCTTGCAGGTGGCCGTCCTTTTCGTGGACGATCTGCTGGGGCTGGAGACGTGGCGTATCTTTCTTGTTGGTCCAGGCAACCTGGCCGCGGCGGGCAATGATCAGCTGGCCCTTCTGCATCGGCTTCCAGTCGCCCTGACGGAACGGCGCCGAAGAGAAGACCAGCGCGGTACGGAAGGTGTCGCGTGGATTGTCGACGGTGAAGGAGGCGGCATCGGCCTCGAAGCCGCCGGCCGAATGGGGCGGGCTTATGCGGTTGTAATAGAGGTGGGTTTCGGATTGCGAGCCATAGAAGGCGGCGACCGTCGTGCCGTCCGAAATGACCATGTCGGCTGAGCCCATGTCGTCCAGTTGCAGAAACCACGACAGCAGGACCTGGTGGTCGACATCGGCCAGCGAGCGCGCGCCATAGTCCTGGATCTTGCCGAGCAGGAAGCAGAAGGCAAGTTCCGAATCGGTCCGCCCCATGGGCTCGAGGAAGATCGACTTGTTGAAGTGCAGCTTCTTCATGGCCATCTTGTCGAGATCGCCATTGTGCATGAACAGCCAGTCCTGGCCGGCAAAGCTGCGTGAGAAAGGCTGCGTTTCCAGGTGCGTATAACCCGAGGCCGCGCCGCGCACCTTGCAGAAGAAGACGGTCGAGCGGAAGGCATCCCAGTCTTCCATGGCGCCGCGCAAGGACTGCGTGTCGCGCGCCGATGGGTCCTTGGCGACGATGGCCGCCTTGTTGTCGGCCGGGTACCAGGCCAGGCCCCAGCCCAGGGTATGCTCGCCTTTTTGCGGTCCCTTGCGGAACTTGAGGTCGATCGCCGGCGAACTGAGGCCGTCGAAAGAAAATGCCAGAATGTCACTCGAAATGGCGCTCACAAAAACGACCTCTTTATTGCAATGCAACTAGACTTTCTTATCGGGGAGTTGTCTAGTCCCCGTTACAGGCAGGTTACACTTTTTTTGCGTTTCCGTAACAGGGGCAGCCGGTAAAAAAGTCCCGCGGATAATGGAGCTTACAAGATAAGGGATTAGTTCGAAGTCCATGACCATTCTGGCTGCGCTGCATCACGTCACCGACTACCGCTACGATCGTCCGATAAGCCTGAACCCGCAGGTCATTCGCCTGCGTCCTGCACCGCACACGCGCGCCCACGTCCAGTCCTATGCGTTGAAGGTGTCGCCGGAGCCGCACTTCATCAACTGGCAGCAGGACCCGTTCGGCAACTGGCTGGCGCGCGTCGTTTTTCCGGAAAAGGTCAGCCACTTCCAGGTCGAGGTCGACCTGGTCCTGGAAATCAAGGTCTTCAACCCGTTCGACTTTTTCCTCGAAGACTCTGCGACCAGGTTCCCGTTTGCCTATACGGAAGAACTACAGGACGAACTGGCGCCCTATCTCGAAATCAAGGACAACGATCCGCTGGTGACGGACTATGTCGATGCGATTTCCGACGATGAGATGGGCACGGTCGATTTTCTGGTCGCCTTCAACCAGAAGCTCAATCGCGATATCGGCTACACACTGCGTTATGAGCCAGGTGTTCAAACGGCGACGCAAACCCTGCAAAGGCTGATGGGGTCATGCCGCGACATGGCCTGGCTGGCTTGTCAGGTGCTGCGCCGCAAGGGTTTGGCGGTGCGATTCGTCTCCGGCTATTCGATCCAGCTGAAAGCCGATGTCGAATCGCTCGACGGGCCGTCGGGTGTCAGCGAGGACGTCACCGACCTGCACGCCTGGTATGAGGTCTATCTGCCGGGCGCCGGCTGGATCGGGCTTGATCCGACGTCGGGCATGTTCACGGGCGAGGGGCACATTCCGCTTTGCGCCGCGCCCAACCCGTCGGCGGCGGCGGCGATCACCGGCACGCATGAACGCGCCGATACGACCTTCGACCACAGGATGGAGGTCACGCGCATCTATGAAAGCCGCCGCGTCACCCGGCCCTATACCGAGAAGGAATGGGAACGTATCGACGCGCTCGGTCACAAGGTCGATGAGGCGCTGGAAAAACAGGATGTGCGCCTGACCATGGGCGGCGAGCCGACATTTGTGTCGCTCGATGACCGGACCGGCGACGAGTGGCACTTTACCGCCCTGTCCGATGAAAAGAAGAGGCTTGGCTACGACCTGTTCCAGCGCCTGTCGGCAAAGTTTGCGAATGGGGCTTTGGCCCAGCACGCGCAAGGCAAATGGTATCCCGGCGAAATCCTGCCGCGCTGGGCGATGAACATGTACTGGCGCAAGGATGGCCAACCGGTGTGGCTTGATCAGGCTCTGTTGGCGGACCCCGAGGCCAAGGCCGGATTGAAACGCGATGTGGCGGGCACGTTCCTCAGCACGCTGGCGGATGCGCTGGGCGTCGGTGGCGATCACGTCATCGGCGCTTATGAGGATATCCCTTACCTGCTCTGGAAAGAGCAGCGCATTCCGCTCGAAGGCGAGATGCTCAAGGCCGATATCTATGAGGCGACTGAGCGCAAGCGGCTTCAGGATCAGCTCGACACCAATGTCGGCGAGGCGACGGGCTATGTCCTGCCGCTGACCTTTTCGGGCAAGGTCAACGGCTGGCTATCCAACGCGTGGAAGTTCCGCACCGAGAAGATGATGCTTTTGCCCGGCAATTCGCCAATCGGCTTGCGCCTGCCGTTGGGCGCCCTGCCGGTGGTGGATGCCAAACTGGCCGAAGCGCATTACGTGCCGGACCGTTCGCCGTTTGCCGAGACGGAGGCTCTGGCGGATGCTGGAGAAGCGGTGACGAAATATACGCGCGCCCTTCCCTCCCTGCGAAGCGGGGAGGGGGGACCGTCGAAGACGGTGGGAGGGGCAGGCCACGGTAAGGCCCCGCCCACCGCTACGCGGTCCCCCCTCCCCATAAATAGGGAGGGCGAAGATGGTCCGAATGGCTTGGTGCGTTCCGCCCTCTGCGCCGAGGTTCGCGACGGCAAGCTGTTTCTCTTCCTGCCGCCGTTGTCCTATGTCGAACACTATCTCGACCTGATCCACGCCATCGAGGCGACGGCTGCGCACCTCAAGATCCCCGTCATCATCGAAGGTTACTCCCCACCGCGCGATCATCGCATCGTGTCGATGTCGGTCACGCCCGACCCCGGCGTCATCGAGATCAATATCCAGCCCGCGGCCAACTGGGACGAACTCAAATCGATCGTCAACACGGTCTATGACGAAGCCCGCCAGGCGCGGCTGGTCGCCGACAAGTTCATGATCGATGGCAAGCGCGTCGGCACCGGCGGCGGCAATCACATCGTCATGGGCGCGGCAAAGCCCGAGGACTCGCCGTTCCTCAGGCGGCCGGATGTGCTGGGTTCGATGATCGCCTTCTGGCAGAACCACCCCAGCCTGTCCTATCTGTTCTCAGGCCTCTATATCGGGCCGACGTCGCAGGCGCCGCGCATCGATGAAGCCCGTCACGAGTCGCTCTATGAGCTGGAGATCGCACTCAAACACCTGCCGCACGGCGATGAGGAATCCGCGCCGTGGCTGGTCGATCGCCTCTTGCGCAACCTGCTGGTCGATCTGAGCGGCAATACCCACCGCGCCGAATTCTGCATCGACAAGCTCTATTCCCCGGACAGCGATCGCGGCCGCCTGGGGCTGCTGGAAATGCGCGGCTTCGAGATGTCGCCGCATCCGCAGATGAACCTGATCCAGGCGCTGCTTTTGCGTGCGCTCGTCGCCGTCTTCTGGAAGAAGCCGTACAAGGCGCCGCTGGTGCGCTGGGGCACGTCGCTGCACGACCGCTTCATGCTGGGCCATTTCGTGCGCGAAGACGTGCTGGAGGTGATTGAGTTCCTGTCGCAGAACGGCTATCGCTTCAGCCCGGATTGGTTCATCCCCTTCTTCGACTTCCGCTTCCCGACGGTCGGCACGGTCCAGATCGGCGGCGTCACGCTGGAGCTGAAAAACGCGCTCGAACCTTGGCCGGTCATGGGCGAAGAGCCGTCGGGCGGCGGTACGTCGCGAGGAGTCGATTCGTCGGTCGAGCGCGTGGAGGTGCGGCTGCTGGGGGGTGTGACGTCGCAGCACGTCGTTACCTGCAATGGCTATCGCCTGCCGCTGACCGCCACGCGCGACGGCAATGTCCAGGTCGCCGGCGTGCGTTACAAGGCGTGGAAGCCATGGTCGTCGCTGCATCCAAATCTGCCGATCAATACGCCCCTCATTTTCGACGTACTCGATACGCGCCTGGAACGGTCGCTG
>CAMLLA010000118.1 GCA_946480525.1 uncultured Asticcacaulis sp.
ACAAGCTGGCCATCGCCCCGACGGCCTCGATCTCGATCATCTGCGGCGGCACCTCTGCCGGCATCGAACCGATCCCGGCCAATATCTATACGCACAAGACCCTGTCGGGTTCCTTTGCCGTGAAGAACCCCTATCTGGTCGACCTGCTGCAGGAAAAGGGGCAGGACGCTTCGGAAGTGTGGGACTCGATCGTCCAGCACGAAGGCTCGGTCCAGCACCTCGACTTCCTGTCGGACGACGAGAAGGACGTGTTCAAGACGGCGTTCGAAATCGACCAGCGCTGGGTCGTTGAACTGGCGGCCGACCGCACACCGGAAATCTGCCAGTCGCAGTCGCTGAACATTTTCCTGCCGGGCGATGTCGACAAGTGGGACCTGCACATGCTGCACTGGACAGCGTGGGAACAGGGCCTGAAGTCGCTCTACTATCTCCGTTCCAAGTCGGTCCAGCGCGCGTCGCACGCCGGCGCCGAGGCGAAGGAAGCCGTTGAGAAGATGGACACGCCGCGTACTGACTACGAAGAGTGCCTGGCCTGTCAGTAAGGCTGCATTTGAATTAAGAGACTGAAAGGCGTGGCGCCGTTGCGGCCCACGCCTTTCTTACTTTTGCAGCGGCATAATCTCACAGTATCCGGATCGTGAGCGGACTAGTGTGTGGTTGTGTGGTAAACTGCCAAAAAACAGGAGAGGGTTTCGTGTCGCTGTCTCCCCGGGCCCGCGCGGCCGCCAGTAAACTCAAGACATTCAGCGCCGACGATGTGCAGTCGATCTCGGAAATGATCAAGCACGAGGTGCATCACGCCACCGACCTGGTCGCGGAACGCGCCCGTCAGGCGGAAGCGCGCATTCGTCAGTTGACGGAACATGCCGGCGACGATCTGGGCCGGTTGAACCGCACGGCGGCGCTCAGAATCCGCGAGCACCCGCTGCAATCGAGCCTGATCGCGCTGGGTCTTGGGCTGGCGATCGGCATGTTGCTGGCGACGGCCCGGCGCTAATTTTTGTAGCCATATCGCTCCAGCAGGCTATTTATCCAGGTCCGGCTGCTTGGACAGCATCGGAGCGTTGGGCTGCGCCTTCTGCATATCGGTAATGCGCAGGATAACCGGGCCCAGGATGACAAGAAACAGCACGGGCAGGAAGAAGATAATCATCGGCACGGTTAGCTGCGCCGGCAGTGCGGCGGCTTTCTTTTCCGCCGCCGACAGGCGCATTTCGCGGTTTTCCTTGGCCATGACGCGCAGGGCCGTACCCAATGGTGTACCGTACTTTTCCGCCTGGATCATCGCGGTACAGACGGCCTTGACGCCTGGATGATTGGTCCGCTTGGCCAGCCCTTCATAGGCCAGCCGGCGCTCGGGCAGGTAGCTCAGTTCGGCGACGAGCAGCGACAGCTCTTCGGCCAGCTCGATCGACGTCGGCCCCAATTCCGCGCTGACCCGTTGCAAGGCGGCTTCGATCGACATGCCGGCCTCGACGCTGATCAGAAGCAGGTCAAGCGCGTCCGGGAAAGCCGCGACGATCGATTCCCGCCGTTTCTGCGCGCGGTTGGAAATGTAGATGTTCGGAGCGTAGTATCCGGCGACGAAAGCTCCGACCGTGATCAACAGCTTCATGTTCAGTTTCAGATCGACGATGTTCAGGACGAACATGTACAGCACCGCGATCGCACCCAGGATAAAGGGCGAGGCGAATCGGAAGAAGTAGAAGGTCGAGATCGGCTTGGGACCGCGGTAACCCGCCATGGCCAGCTTTTCGGCGACCTTGGGATCTTCGAGCAGGGTCTTCAGGTTCAGTTTCTCGACCAGCGCCTTGTAAGGGCTGGTGTCCTGATGGCGCAGCGACCCCCCGGCCGAAACAGTCTGGCGCGACATGCGGCGCAGCTCTTCGCGGCGCTGCCCGACCGCCTTCATGCGCTTTTCCAGCTGCTCGTCGACCACCATTCCCTTCATCAGGGTCATGATCGATATGGCGGCCAGTATCGCCACGCCCCCTGCGATCAGGGTCGACGGCGTCATGATAAATTGCGCGAGTTCCGTAAGGCTCATGACGCCCGCCTACATCTTGAAATTGATCATCTTGCGCATCGCCAGAATGCCCAGTCCCATCCACACCGCGCCGCCGAGCAGCATCAGCTGACCGCGGGGATCGGTGAACATGGGCGCCAGATATTCCGGACGCGAAAGCGAGATCATGATGCCGACGGCGGGCGGCAGGGAGCCGATGATGCCGGCAGAGGCAATGGCTTCCGACGACAGCGCCTTGATTTTTTCCCGCATCATCTTGCGGGCGCGCAGCACGGCCGACAGGTTGCTGAGCGCCTCGGCCAGGTTGCCGCCGGTCTTGGCCTGAATGGCGATGACGATGGTGAAAAAGCGCAGTTCGGGCGACTCAATACTGTCGCTCATCTTTTCCAGCGCGCTTTCCAGTGACATGCCCACGCCGACATTTTCGATCAGGCGCTGAAATTCGGGGCCCAGGGGCGCCGGGCTTTCCTTGGCGATGATCTTGAGCCCGTCGTTAACCGGCAGACCGGACTTGATGCCGCGAACAATAATGTCCATGGCGTTCGGGAACTCTGCGGTGAACTTTTTCAGGCGTCCGGCCGCAATGAAGCTCAAGACCCAGCGCGGCGCACCATAACCGAAGGCGAAGCCCGCGCCGACCGCGATCAGCAGCTTGACCATGAGCTGCATTTTCAGAAGCAGTATGGGAACGAAAAAGGCGACGACACCCACGATGACGCTGTAGATCATGAACTGGGTCGTATTTGGTTTCAGGCCGGCGTACAGCATGCGGGCGCGCAAGGTCAGGCGCTTCTTGCGCTCGCGCTTTTCCGCTTCTTTCAGCTGTTCGGTGATCTGCTTGCGGCGCTCTTCCGGAGTCTTGGCGGCCCCCTTCTGACGCTTGGCGCGCGTGGCCTGGCGCACGCCGATCGCCGCCGTGCGTTTGGTCAGGGCAGGCGAGGACGATGAGCCGCTCGTAAACACGAAGCCGACACTGGCCAGGATGATGAAGCCCAGAAAGGCAATGGCAATGGTGGTCAGCATGGCAGGATCACGTGCGCACTATTCCGCAGCATCGAGCGCCTCCGCCAATTCGCGTTCGAGGCCATAATACTTGGCGCGGTCCCAGAAGCGCGGTCGGCCGATGCCGGTCGAACGGTGACGGCCAACGATCTTGCCTTCCTTGTTCTCTCCCTCGATCTCGTAGAGGAACAGGTCCTGGGTAATGATGACGTCGCCTTCCAGGCCCAGGACCTCGGTGACGTGGGTAATGCGGCGCGAACCGTCGCGCAGGCGGGCGGCCTGGATGATCAGGTCGATCGATCCGACGATCATTTCGCGGATGGTCTTGGACGGCAGGCCGTAGCCACCCATGGTGATCATCGACTCCAGACGCGACACGGCTTCACGCGGACTGTTGGCGTGCAGCGTGCCCATCGAGCCGTCGTGGCCGGTGTTCATGGCCTGAAGCAGGTCGAACGCTTCAGGGCCCCGGACTTCGCCGACGATGATGCGTTCCGGCCGCATGCGCAGACAGTTCTTGACGAGGTCGCGCATGGTGATCGAGCCCTGGCCTTCGAGGTTGGGCGGGCGGGTTTCCAGACGGACGACGTGGGGCTGCTGAAGCTGTAGTTCGGCGGCGTCTTCGCAGGTCACGACGCGTTCGGTCGGATCGATGAAGGCCGTCATGGTGTTGAGCAGGGTGGTCTTGCCCGAGCCGGTGCCGCCAGAGATCAGGACGTTGCAGCGCGACGCGCCGATGACGCCCAGCACGCGCGCGCCTTCCGGGCTGATGGAGCCGAACTCCACCAGGTTGCGCATGGTCAGCTTGTCTTTTTTGAACTTCCGGATGGTCAGGGTCGGGCCATCGAGCGCCAGCGGAGGCGCGATAACGTTAACGCGGGACCCATCCGGCAAGCGGGCGTCGCAGATTGGCGAGCTTTCGTCGACGCGGCGGCCGACCTGGCTGACGATGCGCTGACAGATATTCATCAGCTGCTGGTTGTCGCGGAAACGGACATTTGTCAGCTGGACCTTGCCCGCAACTTCGATGAAGACGCGATGCGCGCCGTTGACCATGATGTCGGCGATGTCGTCGCGCGCCAGAAGCGGCTCCAGCGGACCGTAGCCCAGAACGTCGTTGATGATGTCCTGGACCAGGTTGTCCTGTTCGGACACCGACATGGACACGTTCTTGATGGCGACCAGTTCGGCGACGATATCGCGGATTTCTTCCGATGCCGCCTTGTGGTCGAGCGAGGCCAGCTGGCTGAGGTCGATCGTGTTGAGCAGGGCGTTGAAGATGGCGGTCTTCGTCGCATGATAATAATCGGATTGCTCGCGGACGATTTCCGTGACCGCCTGAGCCTTGTGCATCTGCTCCAGGCCGGCCGCCAGCTTGGCCTTGGCGGGCGCCGCGGCTGCGCCACCGCTGGCCCGCTTTTCCTGGGCCAGCTCAGGCAGTGGACCAGAGGCCTCGGGCCGCGTCCTGGCGTCGAGCGCCTGGGGACGAGTCGCCGTGTCGCTGCCGGTAGAAGCCGGAGGCGGGGCCGCGGCGCTCAGCGCCTGTGGCTTGACGGACGGAGTCGCCATGGATTCGCGCGCAGCCGCCACGGCAGACGATGCCGGGTTGGCCGCCGCCGGGGCCGGCGCCGTCGGCCTCTTGTCCTGATCGCTCGGTCGTTTGCCAAACACGGAGTTAAAGCCCTTACTTCTTGAACAGGGATTGAAGGAACGACTTTTTCGGTTTGATCTCCGGCGTTCGGCCGGTGAGGGTCGCGGTCAGCTGGGTGAGGGCTTCGCCGACCTTCGAGGTGGCGCCGACCTCGGCGATCATCTGGCCGTTGTTCGATGCCTGCCCGAACAGCTTCGCGTCGAACGGAATCAGGCAGCATGGCTCAAGGCCCAGGGCCGCGGTGAAATCCTTGACCGGAATTTCCGGACGGCCCGGCAGGTCCATCTGGTTCAAGACCAGTCGCGGCGCCGCGTCGTTGGGACGCGATGCCTTCAGGAGATCGATGATGTTCTTGGCATTGCGTAAGCTGGCCAGATCCGGTGTCGCGACAATGACGACGTCGTCGGCGGCGATCAGGTTGCGCTTCAGCCATGGCGTCCAGACGTGCGGCAGGTCCATGACGATGAACGGCGCGGCCGAGCGCACCTTGCGCGTGACCTCTTCGTAGGCGTCGGCGTCGGCGACGAAATCCTGATCCAGGGTCGCCGGCGCCGAAAACAGCGACAGGCGATCCGAGCACTTGGTCAGCATGCGGTCGAGCAGGACGGAGTCCAGGCGGTCGGGCTCATTGAGCGCATCGGCCACGCCCTGGAGCGGGTCCTGGTTGAAGTCGAGACCGGCGGTGCCGAACGGCAGGTCGTAGTCGACGATGACCGTATTGGCCTGCATGGCCTCGGCCAGATTATAGGCGAAGTTGTGGGCGATGGACGAAGAGCCCGCGCCGCCGCGCGCGCCGACAAAGGCGATTGCGCGGCCGACGAAGGGCGTTTCCGGATCGTTGTAGAGCGAGGCGACCGTCTTGATGAGTTGCAGCGGGCTGACCGGTGCGACCATGTATTCGGACACGCCCTGACGGATCAGTTCGCGATACAGCGAGATGTCGTTGGTCTGGCCGACGACGACCACCTTGGTGTTGGCGTCGCAGACCTCGGCCAGCTGCGCCAGCTGATCCAGCATGTCGCGGCCGCGCGCGGTGCTTTCAACGAACAGCAGGGACGGCGTCGGCTCGTTGCGATAGGTATCGATGGCTTCCATGATGCCGCCGCGCTTGACGACGCACTGGGCGCGGGTCATGCGGCGATCGAGCGATGCAGTGTCGCACGCCTGCACGCTGTCTTCGGAATCCGGAAAGAAGTGGATGGCGATGCGCGGAATCGAGATGGCGCCGATGTCGTCGTCGCCGCCCAGCGCATAACCCGGCGTCTGCGGTTGAGGAGTGACGCCGGCAAAAGCCTGGCGTTGGGTATGCGGTACGGGATCCAGATCGTCGTCGAAAGGATCGCGCACGGTCCGGCTGTCGCCAAAGCCCGATTCCAGGGCCGGGTCGATTTCCGGCGTGCCGAAACTGTCGCCCTCAACCTTGTAATCTGGCGCCTTGTAATCGGTGACGAACTCGTCATCGAGATCATCGATGCTGTCAAAGGGATCGTTCAGCTTGGCCGGATTGGGCATGTCATCGCTCGTTATGGCATCGCTTTCTGAGGCGATCTGGGGGACTGCACTTTTTGCTACGCTACTCATGTTACGCACTGAAACCTGAAGACTATTTTATGGCGTCGGAAACGGTGCCTTGGGCCTGTTCGTCCTTGGCACTGGAGGTCACTTCACCCTTGCGGTACTTGGTCAGGATGTCCGACTTGCGCAGCGAGTCCGCAGGTGTGCGTGACGCGGCCCGGCCGATGTCGCGCGGATCGGCGATCTGCGCGGCAAGGTTCGAATTCAGCGCACATCCAAAGTTGGCATAGGTTTCGTTCCTGGCCGTGGCCGTCAGGTTTTCCCAGCTCTGGTTGCAGGCATAGATGACGGCGCGGGAATAGGTGACATTGACGGTGACGATATCCGCCGGTTGCTCCGGAGCGCTGGCCTGATTCAGAGACTCGACCGGCACGTCGTGCCCGGCCAGGTAGTCGCCGATACGGCGGCCCGCGGCAACGGCGCCAGGGTCATTGGCCGTGACGATACGGACATCGACTGCGTCGCCGCGGGTCCAGCTGGCATCGTCCGCGACCTGATCGAGGGCGCGACGCTGGTTGTCCGACAGGCCGCCGGCATTGATGCGGAAAGACACGCTGCGTGTCTGGGCTTCCGCCGTCAGCGGATACTGGTCGGTCGGCAGCGGTGGCAGCGGTGCCGCCGCAGTGTCCGCGTGCTTTGTCGTGGCGCAGGCAGCCAGCATCACCATCGGCGCCAGCAGACCAAGATAACGAATGGGAGATTGGCTCATGAGGGGCGTCCTATTCGATCACGTAGCCGACGGGGGCGGAGTAGGCGGGCGGGGCGTCGCTGCCGGAGACGGTCTCACCGTTGCGGGCCTTGATGACCTGGTTGACCCGGCCCATGAAGGTGGCCTGAAGGTCGTGCGCGACGCGCAGGTTGTCGGCAGGGGTCTGGTAGTCGCCCGGTGCGCCCGGCTGGACGATGTACGGTGTGACGATAATGACCAGCTCGGTTTCTTCGTTCAGGAAGTCGCGCGAACGGAATAGTGTGCCGAGAATGGGCAGGGAGACCAGGCCCGGAAGGGCATCGACCGACTGCTTGTACTTCTGCTGCAGCAGGCCGGCGATCATCATCGACGAGCCCGACTGCATTTCGACCGTGTCTTCTGCCCGGCGGACCGACAGGGCCGGCAGGGTCAGGGATGTGTTCAGCTGAAGGGCGCCGACGTTCGACAGCTCGGAGACTTCGGTTGAAATCTTCATCGAAATCCGGCCCGACGACAGGACGACGGGCGTAAAGCCGAGACCGACGCCGAACGGCTTGAAGTCGACCGTGACGCGGCCCTGGTTGTCCTGGGCGACCGGAACGGGGAATTCGCCGCCGACGAGGAACTTGGCGGCTTCACCCGATACGGAGGTCAAATTCGGCTCGGCCAGTGTGCGGATCAGGCCGACCCGCTCGAAGGCATTGATGTTGGATTCGATCGACAGGCCCAGGGCGCGCGTATCCAAATAGCCGATCGACCCACCGCCCAGCAGTTTGTTGTTCACGCCGTAGGTGGTGTTGGTGACGGTGCCGAAGGTGACGCCGTTGGAGTTGGTCATGCTGAGCAGATGGTCGAACCCAAGCTGCTTGATGGTCGTACGGTTGATTTCGACGATACGGACCTTGAGCGTCACCTGGTCCTTGCCGGCGATGCTGATCAGGTTGACCACGTCTTCCGGCTTGCCGGCGAAGCCTTGCGCCAGGCGGAAGATCTGGTCGGCTTCGCCGTTATTGCGGGCCGTGCCGCTGAGCACGACCTTGCCGGCCAGGCTCTGGACCTCGACCTTGCTGTCGGGGAAAAGGCGCGCGACGGCGTCGGCCAGGTGATCGGTCGAGGCATCGACGCGGATCTGGAGATTGAGGATCTGGCGGCCCGAAGCATCGAAGAAGATGGCGTCGCTCTGGCCGGCATCGACGCCGAGGACGAAGATGCGGCGCGGCGTGCGCAGGACTGCGTCGGCGACGGCCGGGTTCGACACGAAGACGTCGGCGGCGTCGGCCGGCAGGTCGATCACGGCCGAACGGCCCTTGGGCAGGTTCAGGACCTGCGACTTGACGGCAGCGCTTTGCAGCCCCTTGACCGAAGTCTTGTCAGGCGCGGCGTGGACGGCGGCCGGCACGGCAGAGGCCGCCAGGACGGCGGCAATAACCAGGCTTGAGGTGAGGGCTTTTTTCATCAGGTTCATCGCGTCACCAGCACATCTGAGGACTGACCGTTGCGGAAGATGCGCACGCTGCCGTCGCCGCCGGTCGGCACGGCGGTGACGAGACCCGACGGACCGGAAGCATCGGCGTAGGAACGCAGCATCAGAGAGAGGGTGCCCGACGCCTTGGCCAGGACCAGCGCCTGACCGTCGACGGGAGAAACTTCCAGGGTGGCCGTGGCGCCGATCAGGTTCTGCTTGTCCTCGGTATTGACCTGCTGGTCGATGGCGAGAACGCGGATATTGCGCAGCACCGGCTGGACGCTGTCGACCGTGCCGCCGCCGCTGGCGCGCGGCGTCTGATGGGTGACGAGGATATCGACCCTGTCGCCGGGCAGGATGAAGCCGCCAGCCGTGTTATCGACACTGACCGGAACGGCGACGGCGCGCATGCCGGGCGCCAGCATGACGGCCATGAAGCCGCCCTGGTCGGCGCGGACGATCTTGGCTTCGATGATCGGTTCGTTCGCCTGAATGTCCTCGCGCGCCACAGAGCCCGTCAGAGCCGTCCGGGCGTTGGGGCCGAGCGTGCGCTTGGCGGCAGCGGCGATGTCGTTACCGGTCTGCTGGACCTTGGCGCCGGCGTCTTCGCTGCCATTGGCCGGGCCTGTCGCGGCGGCAGGTTCGAGCGCGGGATTGGCCGGGGCGTCGGTGATGTAGGCAGGGGTAACCATGTTGGCCGGCCAGTCCTGCCAGCGCAGGTCGGCTTCCGCGATATGCTCGCCCGCCTTGATATTGCGGCTGGCGACCAGGACGTGGGCCGTGGCGACGGGTGCCGGCGCGGGTGCGGGCGTTGCCGTGGCTTCGGTCGTTGCCTTGCCGCCGATCATGCCGCGAACCAGAAAGAACAGCAGGATACCGGCAATCGCGGCGATGCCCAGTACGACGTATCGTGACGTCTTCATAGTGCCCGATTCCCCAATTTGCGATTGCCCTCTAACCGGAGGCGTCGGGCCAGCCGGGAGGGGGGTTGTGATTTTTCAGGGGCAATGGTGGCTTAAGGTTAGTTAATGTTCGCCTAAAGAAATCGGATGTGACCGATTTTTCGTCGATTTAGATGCTTTTATAATCCTGAGCAAAATCAACGACAGATTCGGTTAACCATCAGGGTTGTCCGCGCGTCAGGACAGTTTCAGGATAAGCGGCAGGATATCGCTATGCTGCATGGCCAGCAGGCCGCCGGCGCAGATGGCTACGCCATAAGGGATATCTCCCTTTTCGACGAGATGGCGGCCGAGATTGATGGGCAGCATTCCGGCATAGTGGCCGTAAAGCTTGCGGGCGCCGAGCAGGGTGATCGTCAGTACGCCGCCCGCGATCGCCGTATAAAGGATGAGCGCGACAAAGCCGTCCAATCCCAACCATACCGCCGCTGCCGCGATCAGCTTGGCGTCGCCCCCTCCCATAAGCCGGAAGGCAAAAAGAACCATGCCGAGGACAAGACCCGCCACGCCCAGGCCGATATGCACCGCCCAGCCTTCCCAGCCCAGTCCGAGCAACAGGGCAGTAGGTAAGAATGCACCGGCCAGAATCATATTCAGCCGGTTTGGAATGGTCATGGTTTCTATGTCGCTCTTGGCGGCCCAGATCAGACAGCCGGGATAGACGAGAGCAAAGAGAAGGGGAATGAACATGGCAACCTGCACGATCCTGATGGCGGCAGTCTAGGCCATCATCGTAAAGATATTCTATCGATCCCGTGGCATATCGCCTTGGGGATCGTCCGCGCGTCATGCGCCGGCACTTTCAAGCAAAAGGCCGTAGACCTCGAAGGTCTGCGGCCCCAAGCGCACAGTAATTTAGCTAATCCGGCTTACTTCGGCGTCGCGGCGCTGAGCTTGTCCGAGATGGCGGTAAAGGTGCCGTTCAGGCTGCTCGACATC
>CAMLLA010000119.1 GCA_946480525.1 uncultured Asticcacaulis sp.
CGTAAGCCCATGGCGCGCCAGATATCGACGGCGCCCGGCGCATTCGACAAGCCCAGCACCTTGCCGGCCAGCTTGTCTGGCGTCAGGTTTGCGCCCGGCCGCGCCAGCAGAAGCTGGACTTCATCGACCCAGGTCAGGCCGACGACGACCGTATGGTCATAGCCCTTGGTCGCCAGGTTGCGCGCACGATTCCAGAAAGCCGGAACATTGCCGCCTTCGCGGAACAGGGCCTTCAGTTCATGATGGAAATGCTGGGCGCGCAGGTTGGGATCATTCGTGTCCTGAAGCGTGTGGACCTGGTAGTTGCGCCTGGCAAAGACGTCCGCGAACCAGCGTTGATTGAGACCGATGGCGGTGGCGGTCGGCACGGGGCAACGGGTGATCCACAGCGTATCGGCGGGAACAAGCGGAGGAAACAGGCTCATTTACGACTCTCCTCGAAACTGGCCTTGATGGATGAAGGTGCGCAGGGGGCGACGCGTGGACGGCGTCTCCTGCGCGTGAAAGTTTTCCGGCAGGTCGGAAAGGCCCGCACGCCGGCCGATGGTGACCGCGACATGGGCGGCGTAAATGTCCGGCAGGTTCAGGACCTGCGGCGCGGATTTGTGGTCGAAACCGCCGATGGCGCGGGTGGCGTAACCCAGCAGATGCGCCTGATGGGCAAAGGCCGACCAGGCCGCACCGGCGTCAAAGGCATGGCTATGGACCTGGACGGTCTGGCCGTTGAAGACGAAATCCTTGCGCGACAGAACGAAGATGATGGCCGACGCCTTGTGCGCCCAACTGCGGTTCTTCTCGTTGAGCAGACCCAAAAGCCTGGCGAAATCCTCGCTGTCGCGGTGGGCGTAGACGAAACGCGCTGGCTGGGCGTTGAAGCCAGACGGCGCCCAGCGCGCCGCTTCGAAACAGGTCAGCAGATCGGCGTCGGGGATGGCCTCCCCGGTCAGGGCCCGCGACGACCAGCGTTCGACAAAGGACGGGTGGACCGGGTGTTCCGACCGGCGGGCAGTATCGGCGGTATCGAAGCTCATTGGTCCTGATCCTTGCGCAATTGGACGACGGAGCTGGCTTCGACCGGCGGGTTGGTCAGTTCGGCCAGGATCTCGTCCTTCAAACGGTGCAGGACGGGCGAGGCCCGATCACGCGGGTGGCTGAGGCCGACATCGACGGTGTGGACGATACGGCCGGGATTGGCCTGCATGACCACGACGCGGTCGCCGAGATAGATGGCCTCTTCGACATCGTGGGTGATCATGATCATGGTCGCGCCACTGCTGAGCCAGATGCGCTGCAGCTCGGTCTGGAGGTGGACGCGCGTCAGGGCATCCAGGGCGCCGAACGGTTCATCCAACAGGAGGACCTTGGGTTCATTGACCAGGGCGCGGGCGATGGCCGCGCGTTGCGCCATGCCGCCGGACAGCTGGTGCGGCCAGGCCTTTTCGAAGCCTTTGAGGCCGACGAGCGCGATATGTTCGGCGACCAGCTTGGCCTTGGCGGCCTTGGACAGCGGCCGGTTGGTCAGGGCCAGGGCGACATTCTGTTCCAGGGTCATCCACGGGAACAGGCGGTGATCCTGGAAGACCAGGCCGCGTTCCAGCGAGGTCCCGGCGACGCGTTGGCCGTCGAGCGTAATGACGCCCTCATAGGTGTCGTCGAGGCCGGCGATCAGGCGCAAAAGCGTCGACTTGCCGCAGCCCGACGGGCCGACGATCGAGACGAATTCGCCCGGATTGACGTTGAGCTCGAAGCCTGACAGCACCTTCAGTTCGCGGTCCTTGAACTGGAACTGCTTGCGGATTCCTTTCAACGAAAGAGAACCCGTCGGCTTGGTCGAGGCGGTCAATGTGGCAGGAGATACGTAGTCCATGGGTCAGGTCCTCACCGAGCGCCAAGCCAGGAGGCGTTGGCTGAGTTGGCGGATAAGCGCGTTGAGCAGGATGCCGGTCAGGTCGACGAACAGGACGCAGACGACGACGATGTCGAGGCGCGCGTGAAGCTGGGCCGATTGCATCAGCGAGCCGAGGCCGAAGCCCGAGGCGAACAGCAGTTCGACGCCGATGGTCGAAATCCACGTGAAGGCCAGGGCCTGGAACAGGCCGGTAAAGATGGATGGCAGAGCCGCCGGCCAGCGCACCTTCCAGAAGGATTGCCACGGCGTCAGGCGGTAGACGCGGCTGACGTCCAGCAGGGACTTATCCGCCTGCTTGAGGCCTTCGAAGGTGAAGAGCACGGTCGGATAGAAGGCCGAAAGCGCCACGATGATCAGCTTGGAGCCATCGCCCGAACCGAACCACAGGCCGATCAGCGGCAGCCAGCCGAGGATCGGCACCTGACGGAAGCTGTTGTAGATCGGCTGCAAGGCCCACTCGACCGGCTTGAAAAGACCCATCAAGGCGCCGACCGTGGTGCCAAGAATGCCGCCGATAAACAGGCCGGAAAAGGCGCGCGTGATGCTGGCGGCATAGGCGCCGGTCAGTTCGCCGGAACTGAAGGTTTCGCGCAGGGCGCCGAGGATCTGCGCCAGCGAAACATAGATGTGGGCATTGGTGCCGCCTTGCTTCGCCTGATGGTCCCACCACACCAGGAACAGCACCGGCGGGATCAGGCCGAGCAGCCAGACGAGATTTTGTGTTTTCAGGATTTTCATGACGGCCTCACGCGGTCTTCCAGCGCAGTGCATGCGCCTGTATAAGCTGGAACAGGCGGTCGAGCCCGAAGCCGATGACACCGGCGACGATGACCCCGGCCATGACGATATCGAGCCGGAACATCTGGCGGCCCATCTCCATCATCTGGCCGAGACCGGAATCCGCGACGATCAGTTCGGCGGCGACCAGAACCAGCCACGCCCGCGTCAGGCTGAGGCGTGCGCCGGCCAGGATGTTCGGCAGGGTCGCCGGGATCAGGATGCGGCCGACCAGTACCCACCACGGCGTCTTGTAAAGTGCGGCGACGTCGAAATGACTTTTCGGCAGGCCCTTGATGCTGTCATAGGCAGCCAGGGCGACCGGGAAGAAGGCGGCCTTGGCGATGATAACGACCTTGAAGACCTCATCGATGCCGAGCAGCAGGATCAGCATGGGAATGAAAGCCAGGACCGGCACCTGGCGCAAAGCCTGAAAGGTTGGTCCAAAGATGCGCTCGACCGTCTTCGACAAGGCGAGCACAACACCGAAGCCAAGGCCGAAGGTGGCGCCGAAACCGAAGCCCCAGCCAAGGCGCGCCAGGCTTTCCGACAGGTGGCGTTGCAGCTCTCCGCTGACGATGATCTCATCGAAGGCGGCGACGACCGCGGCCGGCGACACCAGCACTTCGGGCGGGAAGAGTTTGAGCGCCGTCACGACCTGCCACAGCAGCAGGAGCGCCAGGGGTGAGCCGACCGACAGGATCAGGCGCAATCGCCCCCTCTCCCCGCGAGCGGGGAGAGGGTTGGGGTGAGGGGCATTTTTACGTGTGACCTGCCCCTCACCCGGCCCTGTCGGGCCACCCTCTCCCCGCACGCGGGGAGAAGGAAAGAGCGCATCGAGCTTAATCATTACCTGTTCCCTTGATGACAAAATAGAGGACGGCGGCGGCCAGCCACAGGACGGGCAGCCACAGGAGGTAGACGGTCTGGATGGCGACGACCTTGGAGACGAAGCCGCCGGCTAGCGCGCCCAGGCTGGAGCCTGTCATCGAAGACAGGTTGTAAAGGCCGGAAATCTTGGACTTCTCGCCGGGGTGGTCGCTGAGCAGGCGCATATTGACGAGGTGCACCAGGGCCGACGCCGCGCTGAGCAGGACGGCGCCGATGGCCAGTTGCGCGAAGCCTTGCGCCGTACCGAGCAGCACCAGCGCTGCGGTTGCCAGCACCAGCCCGCCGCCATAGGCCCACCACTTGTTCAGACCTTGCGTCAGCCGGCCGGCGCCAAACAGGGCCAGCACGGTTGTCGCGCCATGGAACAGCATGGTGGTTACGCCGTCTTCCTTGGTCAGGCCATGGATCTGAGCGGCGACGATAATGACGAAGGCAGCAAACAAAGAGCCCGTCGCGGACGAGATGAACTCGATCAGGCAGGATTCCGAGACATTGCGGTTGCGCAGCAGGGTCCGCGCTTCGGTGAAGATATTGCCGGCGGTCAGACCCTTTTGCGGGGGCGCGGCCTCGTCGGTGAAGAAGTAGAGCGAGCCCACGGCCATGATGGCAAACAAAGCCGCAATGACCACAAAGGCCCAAACGTAATTGACGTTGGCGACGAGGACCGTGGCGAGCGCCGGGCCGATCAGGGCCAGGCCCGCCGTCAGCGCCCCACGGTACCAACCGGCCTTGCCGACACCGATGCGGTGCAGTTGCGCCAGGAAGGTCGAATTCATCGACACGATGCGGAACGGAATGCACAGGCCAATCGCCAGCCGCGCCACCGCCAAGGCGATCCAGCCGCCGGCAAACGGCATCAGCAGGTTGGCAATCAAAGGCCCTGTCGACGCGAAAGCATAGACACGACGGGCGCCGAAACGGGCGATGACAAAGCCGGCCGGGACGGTGACCAGCACCATGCCGATCGATTCCATTGCCATGATCAGGCCGATCTGGAAAGCATCGGCGCCGATCGACAGAGCGAAGAACTGCGTCACCACCTTGCCGAGCCCGATCGAAACGCCGCTGATCAGGGCCAGGGTCGTAAAGCCGGCCAGGAAGCTCCAGGGCGAAGGGCCAGCTTGTGCGGGCGCGGCTATAGCCGCTTCAGGTGTGGCGGGATCGGCGCTCATACCGCAGTCACCGGGGTTTCTTTCCAGAAATCCTTCAGGCCCAATTCTTCCAGGCCGGCATTGATAAAGCGCGGGTCGACAAAGTCGCGCGTCGCCACCTGGTTCTGCACCAGCTTGTTGGCAAAGGTGTATTTCGACACGTCGTCGAAGTGGCTGACGAAGTTGCGGTCGATGACGGGTGAGAAGTTGTCGCGCCATTCGCCGCCCTTGTTGGCCAGGTCGCGCTCGACCACGCTGGTCGGGTTGTTGCCGCGCGAGGCCAGCTCCAGATAGGCCTGACGGTTTTCCGGCTGAGCCGCCCAATGCGCCGCCTTGATGAAGGCATTGACGACATCCTGCGTCAGCTTCGGCTGTTCTTCGGTAAAGACGGTGCGGGCAAAGATGCCGGTCCGCATCTTCCAGTCGGGATTCTGCGTCGTCGACCAGATGATCTTGCCCGCGCCCTTGTCCTCCTGAAGGATGGCTTCGGACAGGGTAAAGACGGCGTCGACCTTGCCAGCCGCCAAAGCTGAATAGGCCGCCTGAGGGTTCAGGTTGTAAATCTTGAAGTCTTCGAGCTTCAGGCCCTTGGAATCGAGCAGCTTGGCCAGCGTCAGTTCCCACGGGCGGCCGCGATGGATGGCCAGCGACTTGCCCTTCAGGTCCTCGATTCCCTTGGCGTTCAGTCCATTCCTCACGATCAGGTAGGCATTATTGCCTGGCCCGGACGAGGTGATGGCGCGGATATCGACGCCGCCCGACTTGGCGATCAAGGCCGGGAAGTCGCCATAGCCGGCGAAATCGATGCGCTTGGCGGCAAAGCTTTCGTTGATCAAAGGCCCGCCGACCGCCGTCGAAACGGGGAAGAAGGCCAGTTTCACGCCCTTGTCGGCCAGGGTCTTTTCCAGCCAGCCCTGTTCGATGACGACCTGGGTCAGGCCGTTATAGGTCTGCTTGCCCTGGTAGGGATAGGAGATGGAGGCAATGGTCACGGTCTGCGGCACGGTGGACGCCGATTTGGCGGCGCCCCCCTTGTTTTCGCAGGCGGTCAGCGCCGCCGTAGTGCCCATCAGGCCCGCTATGAAGGTACGTCTGAGCATGAGGTTCTCTCCCTAGAACTTGGCCGACAGGGTCAGGCCGTAGGTCAGCGGCTCGCCATAGGTGGTCAGGCGGGCGCCCTGCTGGGTACCGAAGGTCAGGATCTTGTAGGTTTCGTCGGTCAGGTTGCGGGCATAGGCCGAGACCTCGTAGCGCTCGCCGAAAGCTGCCGTGACGCGGGCATTGCCGAGCGCATAGCCTTTCTGCTTCTGGTACTGGCTGACCAGGTAATCGACCTTGGACGGGTCGTCCTCCTGGGCGTTGACGGTGAACCACTGGTCGGTGCGGTAGCTCCAGTCGGTTTGCAGTGTCACATCGCCGAAGCTGGTCGGGATGCGGTATTCCAGCGCCACCGTGCCTGAGAAGTCCGGCGCGCGGGTGAATTCATTGCCCTTGCCGAACAAAAGGCCGGTGTTCGGATTATTAGGAATGAAGTCTTCGGTATATTCGGTCTTGAGCGTCCCCAGCGCCGCATCGATGCGGAAGTTCGGCGTCGGCCGCGCCGAGATGTCGAGCTCTATGCCTTTCGACCAGCCCTTGGCATTGATCAGGCGTGCAGCGAAAGAGGTGGTGCCGGCGGTGACGACGGGGACGCCCTGCACCAGGACCTGGGCCTTCTTGTAGTCATAGTAGAAGGCCGACAGGTTGACCCTGAGCTTCTTGTCCCACCACTGCGACTTGAAGCCGCCTTCGTAGGAGAAGAGGTCTTCCGGTTCGATGCCGTTGGCATCGAACTGGTTGGCTTGCGTGGCGCTGGCCTGGAAGGTGCCTGAGCGGAAGCCGCGGGCGTGCTTGGCGTAGACCAGAAAGTCTTCGGAGACCTTGTATTGCGGGGTGATGTCCCAGGTCCAGCGGTTCCAGGTCCTGGACGGCTCCGACACGAACGGGGCGTATGGCGTCGAAGAGGTCACCGACGAACGCAGCCACCACTGACCGGTATTGGTGAAGGTGATCAGCGGACGCGCGGTCGTTGGGGTCGCCGCCGGATCGACCGTGTTCAGCCGGCGGTTGGCCGCCTCCCCCGCGCCGTTAAGGATATCAATGCGCGCATCGCGTTGTTCGGAGGTATAGCGCAGGCCGCCGGTCAGCGAGAACTTGTCGGTGGCGTTCCAGGTGCCCGATCCGAACAGCGCATAGGATTTGGCGACCTGATCGTATTTGACGTTCTGAAAGTAGGTGTGGCGCCAGCGCTGCGCACCCGTGCCGCGATCGAGATAGGCCGTGGTCTGAAGCGTCGCCGTCGACGAGTCCGACGAGAAGTCCTCGTGGAAATAGTGGGCGCCGACGATCCAGTCGAAGACGCCTTCCTTGGGCGAGGTGATGCGGAATTCCTGTGTGAACTGGCGGCTTTCGATGTCGCTGTAGGAGCGCGAGCCTTCGAACGGCGTGAAGTCGCCATCGGACTTCGATGTCTGGCGTCCGTTGTCGGCGGCGGTGATCGAGGTGAAGGTATAGCCGCCGCGATCCCAGTTCAGCGTCAGGGTGGCGCCGGTCTGGTCAGTCTTGGACGAACCGTCGACATTGGACGCGCCAATACTGGGCGCGTCGGTCGCAGCATTGCCGTAGTCGTCGAACGGCGCTGACGCCCCTTTGAAGGTGGCATTATCCGGATAGGCCGGCTCGATATAGCGCGCGATCGGCGTCCCGTCCGAACTGCGGGCGCGTAACGACAGTAGCGCTTCGAAGTCGTCATTGGGACGATAGAGAAGCTGGAAGCGCGCGGCGTTGTCGCTGATCTTGCCGAAGTCGTCTTCACCTGTAACGGCATTGGTCGCAATGCCGCCGCGCTTTTCGGTGCTGAACGACAGACGCGCCGCCAGTTTGTCCGACAACGGACCGGTCACCGCACCCTGGGCATTATAGGATTCGAAATTCCCAATGCCGGCGCGGGCATAGCCGCCCGTCGTGAACTGGGGCTTGCGCGAAATATAGTGGATGGCGCCGCCGACTGTGTTCTTGCCCCACAGCGTGCCTTGCGGGCCGCGCAGGACTTCGACGCGGTCGAGGTCGAAGGCCGGGAAGGCCTGGAACCAAGGCGCGTTGAGATAAACTTCGTCGATATAGACGCCGACCGGGTTGACGACATTGGCGCCGGGGTCGTTGGAGCCGATGCCGCGGATGAACCAGCGGGGACGGTTGCGCGACTCGGTCTGGGCGGCCGATGCGTTCGGGATGAAGCGCACGACATCGCCGGCCGAGCGAATTTCCTGGCGTTCCAGCGCAACGCCCGACACGACGCTGAGCGCCGTCGGAACCTTTTGCGCGCTTTCGGAGCGCTTGTTTGCCGTCACAATGACGGTTTCGACGGAGCCCGCCTTGTCGTTGCGGCGCAACTCGGCCTCTTCGGCAGCCTGGCGAGCGAGCGACTGGTCGTCAGCGGCAGTGCTGGCGGCGTCCGCAACGACGTCAGCGGCAAATACTGGGGTGGTGACGGCAAGCACGGCCGCCGAGGCAAGCAGGATCGCTCGCCGTCCGGGGAGGAAGGAGGTCATCTGTTCTTTTTGTTTCTTGAAAAGGATTTACTGCGCGGCGATCGCAGGTTCGAGCTGTTCGAAGGCTTTGTAGGACACCCACTGGCGGGCATCGAAATCGGACTTCAGGAAGCCATGACGGAAGAGGAAATCCTTGAAATCCACCAGCGCGTCGATCGACTCTTCACTAAGGAAGGTGTCGAGGTTCTGATGGACGTTCTCGCCGTAAGCGGCGCGCACCAGATCAGGAAAGCTCGAAGTTTCATGGGCAATGAAGCTGTGCGTTTCAGACGGATGCTTACGCGCCCACTGCCCCGCCTCGACGATCCGCTTCAGGAAACGCGCAACGATATCCGGACGGGCGTCGAGCAAGTCCTGATCGACCGTCAGGGTGCGCGGCGCGCCGTTATTGATGCGCACCTTCGGATCGGGATGGAAGCCGATGTCGGTAACGACGTGGGCGGCCAGGGCACGGGCGATCTCGACGCCATAGACGCCCTTGACGAAGATGGCGTCGACGTCGCCGTTCAGCAGCGCACGGATTTCGGCCTGGTAGCCCGAGCGGTGGCGGATACGCCTGCCGGAAGCATCGACATCGCTGCCGCCTTCAGCTTGCGGCGCAGCGATGACGTCAACCAGTTCGACATTCTTCAGGCTCAAGCCTTCCAGTTCAAGCACCTTGTCATAGGCACGCAGGGCGGTGGCGCGGTTGAAGTCGATCGAACCGTGATTGACCGGCAGGGCCAGGCGGCGATCCTTCAAGTCCCTGGGCCCGACAATGCCGGACGACGGCAAGGTAATGACCAAAAGCGATTCGTCGGTCCAGTTCAAACCGATGACGCGTGTCTGGCGACCATTGGCCCGCGCCCAGATGGCGGGGATATTACCACCCTGACGGAAGGAATTGCTGAGCGTGTGGTCGAAGTGCGACTCCTTGATCGTTGGATCGAGGCTTTCCTGAAGCGATTTCAGCTCAAGACCCTCAGGAGCGAACTCGTCGCGGAAGTAGCCGAGTTGCACGGCCAGGCCCAGCGGCGTCGGCACCGGGCAGCGGGTATACCAGAGATTGGGCAGATTGTAGGTAGCAGCGCTCATGGCATGAACCTTTCGAAGCGTGTGGGGAGGCTTTCACGCGCCTGAGATGGAGGCTGCGCAGCTTCGGGAATGGGGTGATGGAGTGTGACGGCGACCCCGTGGTCCAGCCGGTCAGCAGACGCGCTTCGTATGTGCGTTAGCGCGATATCAAAACTCTATAAATTTGGTGGTGATTTTGCAATGTAGAAATTCTCAATTGATGGAGTAGGAATTTGAAAGGTCCCTACTCGCCTTGTGTACGCGCCAGCGCCAGAGGCGGAAATGGGAGTGACGCGGTGACAGTTTGCAATAAATTGCCGCAAAGCGGACATGAGCATCAGCAGCATCGATAAGTCCCCAAGATTGTTCCACGCCTTGACAAAATGGTTAATGCGCGACCTAACCTATGGTGGGTCGAGGGGAAACCTTCGGTCGCTGCTACGTCCGTGAAATGTGAGCATGCCCACCTCGGTTCCTATCGCGGAAGTGCACTCACTTCCGCTTTCCCTGAATGCTATAAGAGTTACAAGTCGGCTAAGGGCCAAAAGCCGACAAACTCGCGCATTGCCCGAGTGAGCTTTCGATAGTCAGCATCAAAATGGGTGCGACGCCCAGACTTTGATTTCGTCTTAGGGAAGGTAGGCACTTTATCGATGTGCCCACGATCTTCGCACCACTTTAGGAACTGCTTGAGGTATTTGAGGAACCGATTGACGGTGTTGTCCGCCACTTTCCCCTTAGCCGACATTGACGATGTCCACTCGGTAAGTTCGACGATCTTCGCTTTATCGAGTTCCTTGATCCGGGTATTGCCGAAGAAATTACCCCACCGAGTAAGGTAGGATAGCTTGCTTTTACGCGTGGGACCGTCTGGTTCGGAGGTACGAACGGCATCGGCGTACTCGCTTAGAACATCCTTGACGTACTT
>CAMLLA010000120.1 GCA_946480525.1 uncultured Asticcacaulis sp.
CTTCAGGTCGTGTGTGAAATCCGTCTCGGAAAACGCCTTGATGCAATCGTAATGGGCCTTGGCGCCGCCCATCATGCCCTGCCGCCACCAGTTGTCGATCAGGCCCTGGCTGACCTGGGCGCCCGGACGGTTGAAGCCGTAGAAGGGGCCGGACGGGATATCACGGAAGAACTGGGCGCGATTGGCAACCAGGGCGGCACGGAAGCCATCGAAGACCTCGATCGGCAAACCGCCCGGATTGGCCGGCGTCTTGAGCATGATCGGGGGGACAGCGCCGATCAGCACGGCCTTGGCGACGCGGCCGGGCTTGGCGCGCGCGACGTAGTGGGCGACTTCCCCGCCGCCTGTCGAGTGACCGACGTGGAAGGCGTTCTTCAGGTCCAGGGCGTCGGTAAGGGTGGCGACATCAGCCGCGTAGGTGTCCATCTCGTTGCCGCTGTCGGTCTGGGTCGACCGGCCGTGACCGCGGCGATCATGCGCGATGACGCGATAGCCCTTCAGCAGGAAGAACATCATCTGCGCATCCCAGTCGTCGGCGCTCAGCGGCCAGCCATGGTGGAAAACGACAGGCTGGGCGTTCTTCGGACCCCAATCCTTGTAGAAGATCTGCACGCCGTCCCGTGTGGTCACGAAACCGCTTTCGGCGCGAGACGCGGCAGCACCGGCGGTCGTCTTGCCCGTCTTCGATGCGGCTTCGGCAGTACCGACCAGCGACGCGGCGGCGGCAAGGCCGAGACCGGCGGTCAGTGCGTTGCGGCGGGTGGCTTGAAATAACGGGCTCATGATCGCTCCTTATATAGAGGTCGCGATAATTATTATCGCGATAACTATATGCGCTCTAAACCCGTCGCGCCCTCTTGTCCATCATTTTATTTATCGCGATATCATTTTTCGTGATATATAGATCCAATGACAGCGACACGCCCTTTGGATCAACAGATCTGCTTCACCCTGTATGCCACCAGCATGGCCATCACCCGAGCTTACAAGCCATTGCTGGATGAGCTGGGGCTCACCTATCCGCAATATCTGGTGCTGAGCGTGCTCGGAGAGGGCGGCTCCATGGCGGTTGGCGGTATCGCCGCGCGGCTGGACCTGGAGCCGAGCACGATAACACCCTTGGTCAAGCGCCTCGAAGCCGCGGGCCTTGTCGAGAAGCGGCGAGGGGTAGACGACGAACGCAAGGTCGATGTGACCATGACGGACGCCGGCCACGCCCTGCTGGAGCGCTCGGTCTGTCTCGGCGACCTGCTGCTGGAGCGGTCCGGGACAGATGGCAAGACGCTGCAAGGCCTGAACACACAACTTCAGGCCTTGCGGGCGGAGATCATCAAGGAATAGTCCGCCGTACTTTTAGAGCGATATCCCAAAAAGTGTGCAGCGGTTTTTGGCTAAATATCGCGACAAAACAAAAAACTAGAGCATGATGGCGGTTTGATCTAAACCCATCATGCTCTAGCGCGCGCTTTTCGGAAACGCAGGAAGGCGTGCGATATCAGCGGGTTCGTGCTGTACGATCAAGGTTGCCTTGAGCTCTGTCGCTATGGCTTGCAGGCGCTCCATGGACGCTAACGTGTCCGCGCGGTCGGCATTGAAGGTTGGCACACCGCGATGGGCCCATTGTTCCGCGAAGTGAACGACGTCGCCCGACAACAGCACTGCGCCGGTTTTCGGCAAACGCACCAGAAGCGCCGTTTCGCCAGGCGTATGACCGGGCGCCGCCAGCACGACCACGCTGCCGTCGCCAAAGACGTCGCGGTCGCCCGTCACCGTCTCGGTCTTCGCCTTGCCGTCCAGCCACGGCTTGAGCGGTGCGGGATCGACTGCGAACGGCAGGGGATTGCTTTTCAGGGCAGCAAAGTCGGCGGCGCCGATCAGCAAGGTTGCCCTGGGGAAGCTCGAAGCCTGCCCCGTATGGTCGAAGTGGTTATGGCTGATGCCGAGATATTTGATCTGGTCGGGCTTGACGCTGATCTGCGCCAGTTGCGTCGGCAGATCAATCTTCAGCGTCGGACCGAACGCCGCCGAAGGATCGACGCTTGCGCCAAGCAGACCGGCCGGCAGGCCCGAATCCCACAGCATATAGTCCTGGCCATGGCGGATCAGATAGCAGCTGTCGGTCAGGGTGCGTGTCTGGCCGGCATAGGCGAAGTTGTCGGAAAAGACGCTGAGATCGCGGACGGTAATCTGGCCGCAGTCGAGCCGCCACAGTTCGGTGTCAGCGGCGTGAACGGGCGCGGCGAAGGCGGCGGAAAGCGCGAGGAGGGCGGTAGCAAGCGGTTTCATGAGGTGTCTCCCGAATGAGATGCCGGACTTAGCCCTCATAAAGTCATGCATCGGGCCGGGTTTGACGCGGGATGCGCCCGAAACGCTCACGCTGAGCTTTTTTGTGTGTCGCAGGCGGTCTACAATGCCGCCATGGACACGCAGTCTTTCGAACTCAACCCAACCCGGCATTTTGTCAACCGCCTTCAGGCGCTGCTGCCGTCGGCGCGTTCGGGCTTTAATAGCCACGCGCGCCACCTGTTCAGCTATTGCTCGCTCGATCGCGAACGCATTGCTTCGGTCCGCATGAAGCATCCGTCGATCCTCGTTGTCCTGCAGGGGTGCAAGGAAGTCTGGGTTGGCGAGCGGATGCAGGCCTTCGGGCCGGGCACGGTCTTCGTGCTGCCGCCGAACCTGGACCTGGAGGTCGTCAACATCCCTGGCGAAGACGGGCCGTGCCTCTACGAAGCCATGATCATGGAGGTGCCGGCCTTGCCCGCCGGCATCGCGCCGCTGGCGGCCAGCACAAACCCGGTGCTTGATTTCCGCGTAACACCCGGCAGCGACCTGATGGAAGCCCTTGTCCACGCCGCAACGGCGATTGCAGATCACGGACAGAGCGAGGCGCTGAAAGGCTTACGCCTGGCCGAGGTGCTGACCCTGATGCGGCCACACCCGGCGGCGCGCTGCTTGTTCCATGTCGGACTGGCCGACCAGGTCGCATGGTTGATCGCCAGCCAGCCCGCGCGCGACTGGACCGTAGCAACTGTGGCCGAACGGCTTGGCCTTGGCGCCTCGACATTGCGGCGTCAACTGGCGACGGCTGGGACGTCGTTCCGGGCGATCGTGGCGCGCGAACGCCTGCGCATCGGCCGCGACGCCATCCAGTCGGGCGCCCTGAGCGTCGTCGCAGCCGAGGCTGCGGGCTATTCTTCTCGCTCGCACTTCGCGCGGCAGTATAAGGAACATTTCGGCACCACGCCGACGGGGCGCTAACGCATCAACTGCGCCCGCGACGGATCAAACCCGACCACCTCACGAATAACGATCATTGTGCGGAACGACTGCACGCCATGGTCCGTTGTCAGTTCGCGCTGACAGAAGCGCTCGTACTCCGCCATCGAATCGACCGCCAGGGTCAGCAGGAAGTCGGTCTCGCCGGTCACGTCCCACGCCCCCTGGATTTCCGGCGACCGCGTCATGGCGCGTTTGAAAGCGTCGGTTACTGCGCGCTCCTGACTCTTCATGGTGATGAGGGCGTGTATCTGGATCTTTGGCTCGATGCGCGTCGGATCGACCATGGCGACGTCCGCGACGATCACCCCTTCGGCCCGCAGCCGGCGCAATCGGCGCAGCACTGCCGATTCGGACAGGCCCACGGCTTCGGCCGTCACCCGCGCTGGTTCCAGATTGTTGCGGCGGGCACGCTCGAGCAGCTTGTAATCGAAATCGTCGAGCGTGACGAAATTCGTCATTATGTATATCCTGATGCCGTTTTCAGGCGTACATTTAGCCAAAATCGCCGGGAAACGCAAACGACATCCAGCTATAACAGCGAAATGAGCCAGATGTCCGTATACAATATCCGATACCCCGTCCTCACCCGTGCAGCGCCCTATGTTGCCGTTGTCTTAGCCATGATCTCGTTCAGCATCGGCGCCTCGTTCGCCAAGACGCTGTTCCCGGTCATCGGTGCGCCGGCGACGACCGCCTATCGGGTCGGCCTGGCGGCTTTGCTGCTGGTTGCCATCTGGCGGCCATGGCGGTTCAAACTGACGCGCAAGTCATTAGGCACCATGTTGCTGTACGGCCTGTCGGTCGCCGGCATGAACCTCTTGTTCTTCATGTCGCTGGAGCGCCTGCCGATCGGTCCGGCGCTCGCCATCGAGTTCACCGGGCCTCTGGCCCTGGCGCTAATGCACGCGCGCAAACCTGTCCATTTCCTGTGTGTCGGCCTGGCCGTCGTCGGCATCCTGCTGCTTCTGCCGTTGGGCGAGCAGGCGCGCAACCTCGATCCGATCGGCATGCTCCTGGCGGCCGTCGCCGGTGTCTTCTGGGCATTATATATCGTCTTTGGCCGCAAGCTGGCCGGCGTCCACCCGGGGGCATCGGTTTCGATCGGCATGGTTATCGCCGCCATCATCATCGTGCCGATTGGTGTCGCCAATGCCGGTGCCGCCATGTTCAACCCGGCCTTCATCCTGCCGGCACTGGCGCTGGCCCTGTTGTCGAGCGCCATCCCGTACACGCTGGAAATGTTTGCCCTGCGGCACATGCCCGAACGGACATTCGGCGTCATGATCAGCGCTGACCCGGCCGTCGGCGCATTGGCGGGCTTGGTCATCGTTCACGAGCACCTGTCGGGTCAACAGTGGCTCGCCATCCTGGCGGTTGTGGCTGCGGCTGCTGGCGCCGTCGCTACGACCAAGAAGGAAGAGGCGCAGACCCTGCCGGCGGAATAAACTTACCTTATACCTCCCTGGCTTTGCCGGGGAGGTCGGGTGAGCAAGAGCGAATTGCGCTCGCCGCGCAAGGACCCGAAGGGGCGTGGTGGTGGGGTTTCTTACTTGCTTATTCGCGGCCGTCGACAGGGCTTAAGTAAAGCAAGAAACCCCACCACCACATCTCACTCGCCACTGCTTTCGCAATGTCTTGTTCGTGCGGTCCCCCTCCCCAGCGAGCTGGGGAGATATAGAAATTACGGACACGAGCGCCGACTGGGCGCTTAAATCCCAGCCTCAGCCTTTGCCGTCTCATAAATCTCAGCCGCTTCCATCCACTCGCCCTCAAGCGCGACCAGCTTTTCTTCCAGCCGCGCCTTGTCCTTGCCGAGCGCAACTGCATCCGCAGGACGCTTGGTGTAGATGTCTGGATCGGCCAGCTTCAAATCCAGCAGCTTGATCTGGTTGCCTGTCGTTTCGATCTGACGTTCCAGCTCATCGGCCTTCTTCTTCAGCGGCGCAATCGCATTACGCGCCGCCGCGGCCGCCTTGCGGGCGTCCTTGGTGTTGACGTTGGCCGGCTTGTCTTTCGCCGCCGCCTGCGCTTCCTCGCGCGTCGCCGTCTTGGCGCGTTCGATAACCAGCCTGGCGTAGTCATCCATCGTGCCGGTATAGGTCTTCACCGTGCCGTCGTTAACCAGCCACAGCTTGTCGGCCACCAGTTCGATCAGCGAGCGGTCGTGGGTGATGATCAGCACTGCACCCTCATAATCATTGAGCGCGTCCAGCAAGGCACGGCGGCTGTCGATATCCAGGTGGTTGGTCGGTTCGTCGAGGATGAGCAGGTGAGGGCCGTCCATCGCCACCATCGACAACAGCAGACGGGCGCGTTCGCCACCCGACAGGTCCTTGACCTTGGTCTCGACCTTTTCCGCCGTCATACCGAACGAACCGAGACGCGCGCGACGTTTCGATTCGGGATCTTCCGGACGGGCGCGACGCATCATCTCCAGCGGCGTATCTTCCGGGTCCATTGCCTCGATCTGGTGCTGGTGGAACCAGGCGACCTGCATGCGGCGGTCGCGCCACTGCGAGCCGTGGCTTTCGGTCAAGGCGCCGGCGAGCAGTTTCGCAAACGTCGACTTACCCGCGCCGTTGACGCCCAAAACGCCAATACGATCATCGGGATCAAGCCGGACGTTAATGTGCCGCAGGATGACGGTGTCGCCATAACCGACGCTGGCGTCTTCGAGGCGCAGGATCGGCGGCGACAACTGCTTTTCCGGTGACGGCAGGATAAACGGCGCGACGCGGTCCTGGATGGTCGCGGCGATAGGCGGCAGCTTTTCCAGCTTCTTCATGCGCGACTGGGCCTGGGCGGCCTTGGACGCCTTGGCGCGGAAGCGATCGACAAAGGCTTGCAAGTGGGCGCGTTCGGCCTCCTGCTTGGCGCTGTTGGCGGCGTTCAGGCGGGCCTTTTCCGCGCGCATCCGCTCGAAATTGTCGTAATTGCCTGAATAGTAGTCGAGTTTTTGGCCGACGACGTGGACGATGGCGTCAACCGACTCGTTCAACAGGTCGCGGTCGTGCGAAATCATCAGCGCCGCATTGGGGTAGCGCTTCAGACGCGCCTCCAGCCACAAGGCGCCTTCGAGGTCGAGATAGTTGGTCGGTTCGTCCAGCAGCAGCAGGTCGGGCTCGGCCAGCAAAGCGCCGGCCAGGGCCGCGCGCATCCGCCAGCCGCCGGAGAAGTCCGAGATCGGCCGCGTCAGGTCGGCATTCGAGAAACCGAGACCGCTCAGGATTTCCGCGGCCTTGGCCGGCGCACGGTCGGCGCCGATCGAATAGAGGTCGTGGTGGATTTCCGCCTGGTGGATCGGATCGGCTGTTTCCAGCGCTTTCAAAAGGTTGTGGCGGCGCGTGTCGATCTGAAGCACCGCATCGATCAGGTGCTGGGGTGAGGCGGCGATTTCCTGGTCGACGCTGGCGACGCGCCATCCCTTGGGCGTGGTAATCTCGCCGCCGCCGGGCTGGGCGCGGCCTAAGATCAGCTTGAACAGGGTCGACTTGCCGACGCCATTTAGGCCGACCAGCCCGGCCTTTGTGCCGGGCGGGAGGGCCAGGGTGGCGCCATCGAAGAAGCGGCGGCCATAGGCGTCGTAGGTCAGGTTGGTGATCTGCAGCATTAAGGAAAACGCGGGAATAAAAGGGGTTGCGAAAGCGGTGGCCCTCGCTATAAGGCAGCGCAACGCAAACGCAAAACAAAATTGGAACATCACATGTCCCGTACTTTCTCGATCATCAAGCCTGACGCCACGCGCCGCAACATCACCGGCGAAATCAACGCCGTCATCGAAAAGGCCGGCCTGCGCATCGTCGCCCAGCGCCGCATCCTGATGACGAAGGCCCAGGCCGAGCAATTCTACGGCGTCCACAAGGAGCGTCCGTTCTTCGGCGAGCTGGTTAGCCAGATGACCGCCGCTCCGGTCGTCGTCCAGGTCCTGGAAGGCGAGAACGCTGTGCCGAAGTACCGTGAAGTCATGGGCGCCACCAACCCGGAACAAGCCGCTGAAGGTACGCTGCGCAAGCTGTTCGCCCTGTCGATCGGTGAAAACTCGGTCCACGGTTCGGACTCGGATGAGAACGCAGCGATCGAAATCGCGCAGTTCTTCACCGAAGACCAGATCGTCGGTTAATCGAACGGGGTTTGGGGCCTGCGGCCCCAAGTCTTCTAAAATCAAAAAAAAGCCTGGCCTCTTTGGGGCCAGGCTTTTCTTTGATATCAGGGAAAGTCCGTGGGGTATGCCGTGGCGAAAGTATAGCTTTCGCCCGCCATGGGACCCCACACCCCATATGTTTACCGGCGCTCCAACTCCTGTACCACACCATCGAGCCCGTACACCTTTGCCAGCACTTCGCTGATCGCCGCGGCCGATACAGATACTGACCGGTTCAATTGTGGATCGTAGGCAAAGTTGCCGCCCAGCGAGTGGATATTGCCATCGAAGACCGCTCCGATCACCTGGCCTTTGGCATTGACGACTGGAGAGCCGGAATTGCCGCCGACAATATCGGTTGTGGTCGTAAAGTTCAGCACCGTATTGCCATTCAGGCGATCCTTGGCCCCCTCGAAAGCGTCTGACAACACGTAGGGATCGTGGCCAGTCGCACGGGCGTAAAGCCCCGAAATCCGCGTCAGGGGTTCAACCGTCTTGCCGCGCCATGTCCAGCCGTCGACCTTGCCGTAGGACAGGCGCGGTGAATAGGTCGCGTCCGGATAGGTGGAGGTGCCGTAGTAGCGAAACCGCACCTTCGCGATTTTTTCGGAAGCAATGCGCGTCGGACTGTTGACCCGGGCGTCATAGGTCTGGCGCAGGGCGCGTGCCGCTGGATCGAGCTTGATCGCATACTGGATCATCGGATCATCCGATGCCCGGATCGCCGCCATGCCGCCCTCCCACAACTCGGTGCGGAATTCCGTGTCGTCCAGCCGCGTGCCGTCCACCAGCCGCTCGGCCAGGCTTTCCGGCGACTCCTCGCCCAGCAGCAATTGGGTTTCGGCTGCGTCATTGGTCAGATATTCGCGCGCCTTGGACAGGCGGAATTCGAGGTAGAGCTTTTCCAATGGCTTTTCGATTGGCCAAGGCGACAGCAGGTCACGCCGCAGTGTGGCCAGGCGCGGATCGGCGAACTCCGGCAGGCGCTCGGCCGAAGGCTTTTCCATCTCCGCGGCGTGGCGGACAAGCTTGCGCGCGATAGCGAACAGGGTGGAATTGTTCGGCGCCTGTTCCAGGAAGTGATAGGGCAGGTAGAGTTCGGCATTGGCCTTCTGCGCCGCCGCGATCTCGGCCCACGGATCGCCGATCTCCTTTTTGAACTGCCCTTTCACGCTTGCCTTCAATGCGGCTTCTTCCTTGCGCTTGGCTGCCATGATGCGCGGATTGCGCAGCGCCAGGTCCTGGCCCGCCAGAGACTTGAAGCCATTTTCGACGCCAAACAGAGCATCCGATGAAACGCGTTTAGTGTCTTCGTTGATGCGCGAATAGGCGATCAAACGCCCGCGCAGCTCCGATTTCATAGCGATCATCGGCGGATTGATGATGTCCCGCTGGGTCTCGAGCTGCGATACGGTCAAAAGCCGCTGGGTCCAGCCCGGATTACCGGCAACGAAGACCGGTTCACCCGGTATGGGTTCGACCGGCGCCCAGGTCAGATGCTGTGGCGTAGCCGCGGGCTGGTCATTATCGTACAGACGAAGAAAGGCGACGTCGAAGCCATAACGCGGGAAGTTGAAATTGTCCGGATCCCCGCCGAAATAGGCTGATTGAAATTCCGGCGCGAAAACAAGGCGTAAATCGGTATACCTGCGATACTTGTAGAGCTTGTACTGGCCGCCCTGATACAAGGCCACCATTTGACAGCGCAGGGTTACGTCATCCCCGCAGCCGGCGGCCTCGATCTCGGCGAAACGGGCATTCTGCGCTTTCAGGAAGGCATCACCCTTGAGGCCATGGGTCACCCGATTGACGTCGCTTGTGTGATCGCTGACGCCAATCAGGATCTCGGCCGCCATGCCGGGACAGGCTTCTTCGTCCTCCCTGGACCGGACCACGAAGCCGTTGGCGACATGATCCTCGTCCTCCGACGACACCGCGCGCAGGCATTCGAAGACACAGTGATGATTGGTGAGCATCAGCCCTTCGGCCGACAGGATCGTCCCCGTACAGCCGCTGTTGATACGGGCGGTGGCGGCCTGAAGGCGGTTCAGCCAGGCTCGGTCGATACGAGTGCCATAGGTTTTGTTGATTCGCGCCACCGGCACGTTGTCGAACGTCCACATGCCTTCTTCAGCCAAGGCAGGCGCGGCGCCGGCAAGCGTGACAATTCCGGCAAGGAACGGGACGATCTTAAGCAACTTCATTCGGCAATGTTACAGTAGCAACCTTAATTGACAAAGAAATGCGCGATTACAAATTCGTAAGGTCTTCGTCCAATGGCTTGGACAATACCAGTCGGACTGCCTCTGGGTAAAGCTTGTGTTCTTCGGCCAGCACGCGTTTGGCCAGGACATCGGCCGTATCTTCCGGGAAGACCGGTACGCGCGCTTGCAGGATGGTTTCGCCTTCGTCTACCCCGGGGGTGACCCAATGGACGGTTGCGCCATGTTCGGCGACCGCGGCTTCGATGGCGCGTTCGTGCGTGTGCAGGCCCTTGAAATCGGGCAACAGGGCAGGGTGGATATTGATCATCCTGCCGTTCCACGTCTCGACCAGCCACGGCGTGAGGATGCGCATATAGCCGGCCAGGCAGATAAACTGGATGTTCGCGGCTTTCAGGTGTTCGTGAATGGCGCGTTCGTGGGCTTCGCGGTCCTTGTTGAACGGCTTGTGGTCGACGGCGACGGTCTTGATGCCGCGTTCGGCCGCCCATGACAAACCCGCCGCCGTGGGATTGTTGGAAACGACCAGGGCGATCTCCGCCGGAAAATCGGGCGCGGACGCGGCTTCAACCAGCGCCATCATATTGGAGCCACGGCCTGAGATAAAGATAGCGGTTGGGATTCTGGTCGTCATTCTTGC
>CAMLLA010000121.1 GCA_946480525.1 uncultured Asticcacaulis sp.
CGCCGCAGGGCGGGCGCAAGCATCCGCAGCAGGAATTCCTGCAGGTCGACACGACCAACATCCTGTTCATCTGCGGCGGCGCCTTCGCCGGCCTGGAAAAGATCATTTCCGGCCGCGGCAAGGGCACCTCGATCGGCTTCGGTGCGACTGTTAAAGACCCCGAAGACCGTCGCACCGGCGAAGTCCTGCGCGAAGTCGAGCCCGATGACCTGATGAAGTTCGGCCTGATCCCGGAATTCATCGGCCGTCTGCCGGTCCTGGCGACGCTGGAAGACCTTGATGAACACACCCTGGTCAAGATCCTGACCGAGCCGAAGAACGCGCTGGTCAAGCAGTATCAGCGCCTGTTCGAGATGGAAAACGTCTCGCTGACCTTCAACGAGGAGGCGCTCTACGCCGTTGCCAAGAAGGCCATTGTCCGCAAGACCGGCGCGCGCGGCCTGCGCTCGATCCTGGAAGGCATCCTGCTCGACACCATGTACGAGTTGCCGACCATGCAAGGCGTCGAGGAAGTCGTCATCAACGGTGAAGTCGTTGAGGAACGTGCGACCCCGCTGCTCATCTACGCTGAAAAGCGCGCAGGTGGTGCCGCTTAAGGCCGACATCTGATCAAAACCAAGACGCGGTCAGGTTTTCCTGGCCGCGTTTTTTCATACGTTCAAATTGAGTCTCGTTTTTCTGCCGGAATTCCCCCTTCCGTCAGCTCGCTAATGCTCGCTGCCACCTTCCCCGTAAACGGGGAAGGTGGCATTTGCGGAGCAAATGACGGAAGGGGGATTTGCGTAAAACGCATGCGCCTCTGCTTTTAGAGTGCACCGGCTCGTAATGTGATTTTCCTTAAAACCGGCAAAGGGCTACGCTGTGGTTAACGCCCCACCCGGAGAATCCGGTGGAAAGGAGAGGCGGGCTGGTTTCGACATACCTTGAAGTTTCGCTGGCCTTCCCCCACATCTGTTAACGAAGCGCTCTGGCGGATTCGCTGTTGCTCCTCGACAGCACTCGTCCTGAGAAGCGCCTTATCTTTAAGACTCTCTAGAGACCTCTCGTTTACACTTGTTAACGCGAGGCGTCTTGAAGGTCTTGTCAGGCGGCAGATCCATGCCGCAAGGAGTAAAAATGTTGGATCTCGTGACCATCCCCGTCCTGCCGCTGCGCGACATCGTGGTCTTCCCGCATATGGTTGTGCCTTTATTTGTCGGCCGTGAAAAATCGGTCCAGGCGCTCGACGAGGTGATGAAAGGCGACAAGCAGATACTGCTCGCCACTCAGAAGAATTCCTCCGATGACGATCCCGACACGTCTGCCATCTATGAGATCGGCGTTTTGGCGAATGTGCTGCAACTGCTGAAGCTGCCCGACGGCACGGTCAAGGTGCTGGTCGAAGGCAAGTCGCGCGCCCGCGTCAAGCGCTTCCTGTCGACCGAGCCTTATTACGAAGCCGAAGCCTATGTGCTGGATGGCGGCGAAACCGAAGGTCCGGATACGGAGGCGCTTACCCGCGCCGTGTCGGAGCAGTTCGAAAACTACATCAAGCTGAACAAGAAGATTCCGCCGGAAAGCCTTAATGCAATTGCGGAAATCAGCGACGCCGACGTGCTGGCCGACTCGATCGCCGCGCATCTGGTCGTCAAGATCGCCGACAAGCAGGCTCTTCTGGAGCAACTGTCGGTCACCAAGAGACTGGAGAAGATCTACGCCCTGATGGAAGGCGAGATCTCGGTCTTGCAGGTCGAGAAGAAGATCCGCAGCCGCGTCAAGCGCCAGATGGAAAAGACCCAGCGCGAATATTACCTGAATGAGCAGATGAAGGCCATTCAGCGCGAGCTGGGCGAACAGGACGAGAGCAAGGACGAACTGGCCGAGCTCGAAAAGAAGATCAAGGGCACCAAGCTTAGCAAGGAAGCCCGCACCAAGGCTCTGGCCGAACTGAACAAGCTGCGCCATATGTCACCCATGTCGGCCGAAAGCACCGTCGTGCGCAACTATCTCGACTGGCTGCTGTCGATCCCCTGGGGCGCCGTAAAGCCCAAGGCCATCGACCTGAAGAAGGCCGAGGATATCCTCGAGGCCGATCACTACGGTCTGGAAAAGGTCAAGGAGCGTATCCTTGAGCACCTGGCCGTCCAGGCGCGCATGGGCACGCTGAAAGGCCCGATCCTGTGCCTCGTCGGCCCTCCGGGCGTCGGCAAGACGTCGCTGGGCAAGTCGATCGCCAAGGCCACCGGCCGTGAGTTCATCCGCATTTCGCTGGGCGGCGTGCGCGACGAATCCGAAATCCGCGGTCACCGCCGGACCTATATCGGCTCCATGCCGGGCAAGATCATCCAGAACATGAAGAAAGTGAAGTCCACCAACGCCTTCTTCCTGCTCGATGAAATCGACAAGATGGGCGCCGACTGGCGCGGCGATCCGGCTTCGGCTTTGCTCGAAGTCCTCGATCCCGCCCAGAATTCGACCTTCGCCGACCATTATCTTGAGGTCGACTACGATCTGTCGAAGATCATGTTCGTAACGACGGCCAACAGCCTCAACATGCCCCAGCCACTGCTGGACCGCATGGAAATCATCCGCATCCCCGGTTACACCGAAGATGAGAAGGTCGAGATCGCCAAGCGTCACGTCCTGCCGACCCTGATGAAGGACCATGGTCTGACGACCGACGAATTCATCGTGCCGGAAGAGACAATCCGTGACGTCATCCGCTACTACACCCGCGAAGCCGGTGTGCGGTCGCTGGAGCGCGAACTTGGCAACCTGGCGCGCAAGACGATCCGTGACCTGGCGCGTGAAAACGTCAAGGCGATCACGGTCGACGAAGAGCGCCTGGCCAAATATGCCGGCGTCAAGAAATACCACTATGGCGCCACAGACGAGACCGACCAGGTCGGCATCGTCACGGGGCTGGCCTGGACTGAATTCGGCGGTGACATCCTCACCATCGAAGCCATCAAGATGCCCGGCAAGGGCAATATGAAGGTCACGGGCAACCTCAAGGAAGTGATGAAGGAATCCGTCTCGGCGGCCAACTCCTACGTCAAGGCCCTGGCGCCCAAGTTCGGCATCCTGCCGCCGGTGTTCGACAAGACCGACGTCCACGTTCACGTCCCCGAAGGCGCCACGCCCAAGGACGGTCCGTCGGCCGGCATCGCCATGGTCACCGCCATGGTGTCGGTCCTGACGGGCATTCCGGTGCGAAAGGACTTGGCCATGACGGGTGAAATCACCCTGCGCGGCCGCGTCCTGCCGATTGGCGGCCTCAAGGAAAAGCTGCTGGCGGCCCTGCGCTCCGGCATCAAGACCGTGCTGATCCCGAAGGAGAACGAAAAGGACCTGGTCGACATCCCGGCCAACGTCAAGTCGGGCCTGGAGATCATCCCGGTCAGTCAGGCCGATGAGGTCCTGCGCCACGCCCTGGTGAAGCCGCTGACGCCGATCGAATGGATCGAGCCGATCATTACGGCAGCAACCACGACCGCTGCCCCCGACGACTCGGATGCTGCGACGGCCCACTAAGGCCCCTCACCAATAATGGAAATGGCCCGGCTCACCCCGGGCCATTTTTGTTTTAGGATGCTGCGTTGGCAATACGGTCTGATGTGCTTAAGGTCGAAGCTTCGAAATCCCCCTTCCGTCGCGGCGCGGACGGAAGGGGGATTACCGTCAACGACCCTACGCGAAGGTCCCGCCATGATGAAGATGATCGCTGCCACGCTTACATTGTTATTGACGGCACCAGGCGTATCGCAGGCCAACCCCGTTCTGCGCCTGGAAAACATCTACGAAGCCGCGCCTTATCCTGAAGCGCACGCCTCTACCATCGTGCAGACACGTAAAGGCATGGTCGCCGCAGCGTGGTTCGGCGGCGAATATGAGCGTCACCCGGACGTCTCTATCTGGTTCGCACGACAGGAAAACGGCAAATGGCAGACGCCAGTGGCCGTCGCCGACGGCATTCAGGCCGATGGCACGCACCTCCCGACCTGGAATCCTGTGCTGTTTCAGGCGCCGAAGGGCGATCTGCATCTCTTTTATAAGACAGGCCCCAGTCCTCAGACCTGGTGGGGCATGGTCATCCGCTCGAAAGACGACGGCCGCAACTGGTCGAAGCCCGAACGCCTGCCCGACGGCATACTGGGCCCCATCAAGAACAAGCCGGTCGTCCTGGCAGACGGAACCTGGCTGTCGCCGTCCAGCACCGAAGACCGCGAAGGCATGACCGGCATGGGAAATGCCGCGTGGCGGCTGCATTTCGAACGCTCGGTCGATCAGGGCAAGACGTGGACCAAAACCGGCGACGTGCCGTCGCCTATCGGCATCGAAGCTATCCAGCCGAGCATCCTGTTCCATAAGGACGGCCAGCTTCAGGCCATGGCCCGCACGCGTCAGGGCACCGTCGCCATGACCTGGTCGAAAGACCATGGCAAGACGTGGAGCGCGTTAGCCGCCACCAACCTGCCCAATCCCAATTCCGGCACCGATGCCGTGACACTTAAGGATGGCCGGCAACTGATTGTCTATAATCCCACCGGACATTTTCCCGATCAGCCGGGGAAGGGGCGGCGCTATCCCATAAGCATCGCCTTGTCGGACGACGGTGTTACCTGGCGCGATGTCCTGACGCTGGAAGCCACGCCGCTCAAAAGCGGTTATGCCTATCCGGCGGTCATCCAGACGTCCGACGGCCTTATCCACATCACCTACACGTGGGACCGAAAGCGCATCCGCCACGTCGTCATCGACCCCAGAAAGCTGGGGCAATAGCGACGATTGCACCGCGTCGCGGATCAGGTCATTATCACACCATGACCACTGGCAGCTTCCGTTTCGACCGCTTCGTTCTGGACCCGAACGACCGCCAGCTCAGGTGTGACGATGTTCCGGTCGAGCTGAATACGCGCTACCTCGATGCCTTGGCTTTGCTGGTTCGCGAACAGGGCAAACTGGTGTCCAAGGACCGCTTCCTCGACGAAGTCTGGCGGGGCGTACCCGTCACCGACGAAGCTCTGACCCAGTGCATCCGAAGTCTGCGCCGTCAGCTGGGCGACGATGCCACGCGCCCGCGCTTTATCGAAACGGTTGTCAAACACGGCTATCGTTTTATCGCTCCAGTCGAGGTCGTCCCTTCAATCCAGACTGCAGCCCCGGTCTTATCCACGCCAAACGTGGCCACGCCCGTCCAGAGTCTTGCCCAGGCCTATGACTGGAGGCGTCTATTTCTATTGACCGGAGCAGGGACTGCGGGCGCCGGATTGGCCGGCCTGATCGGAGGTGTGCTATACGGATTCGCAGTGTCTTCGCAGCCGATGACGGCAGGCGTCGGCGCCATTTCGATCATGCTGGTCATCACCTGCCTGACGGTTATCATTGCATTGATGGGCGGTATAGGCGTCAGCTTTGGCATCGCGGCGGCCAAACTGGCGCGTAATGCGCGATGGTCGATTATTGCCGGCGCGGCGGCAGGCGGGCTTATCGTCGGCGCTGTCGTCAAACTTCTGGGGCTTGATGCTTTCAACCTGTTGTTCGGCCAGTCGCCCGGCGATATCACCGGGGCGCCCGAAGGCGCGCTGATCGGCGCAGGTGTGGGCGTTGGCGCGCTTATCGCCGGCCGCGCGGGTGCCAGACAATCGCTTCGCCGCGCGATCGTCATCGGCCTGCTGTCCGGATGCGCCGGCGGTGTCTTCGTCTTTCTTATGGGCGGTCGCATGATGGCCGGCAGCCTCGATCTTCTCAGCCACCACGTTCCGCAATCCCGGCTCCGCCTCGATCCGATCTGGGCGCTGCTGGGCGAGACGGGTTTTGGTCCGGTCAGCCGTCTGGTGACCAACAGCCTCGAATGCGCCCTGTTCGGCGCGTGCATCCTAGGCGCGCTCCATCTCATCGGCGCATTCAAAACCGGCGCGGCAACTCGACATTAATATGCGTGGCCGCGACCGCCGCCTGACCGACGGCGACACTGATCTGGTTCAAGCCGCTGACGACATCGCCCGCCGCATAGAGGCCCGGCACCGAGGTCTGCTGGAACGCGTCCGTCAGCAGATTGCCGGCATCGTCGCATTTGGCGCCAAGCGAAAACGCCAGCCCCGAACGCGGCCGGCAACCAAACATGGGATAGATGGTGTCAAAGACGTGTTCCTTGCCATCAACCATGGCCACAACCCCGCCGGTCTCGCTGATCCTCAGCGCAGCGTCGGCCGATTCCAGCAGGCCGATCCCAGCGGCGGACAGACAATTGCGTTGATCGGTCGTCAAACACGTCTTTTCCATTACGTGGATCAAGGTGAGGTCGGCCGTATAGGTCCTCAGGAACAGGGCGTGCGCCACCGCGCCGTCCGTCCGCGTCATTATCGCCACCCGCTTATCGATGGCTTCAAACGCGTCGCATACCGGACATAGCCGCAAAGCGCCGGTTGCGACCGCCGCCGCCCAGTTCGGCGTCTCCATGCCGGCATCGGCTATGCCGGTCGTAAGCATGACCGTCCGCGCCACTATGCGTTCAGCCCCGAAGCAGACCGCAAAGCCGGCCTCATCGCACATAATTGCATCGGCCAGGCCATCGTACCGCGTCACCTCGTAGGCCGATAACTGTTCGTTCAGACGTCTCAGCAGGGAGGGGCCCGTCACTCCATCCGGAAACCCCGGGAAGTTGTGCGACACCGGAATAAGCCCTGCGCGGCTGTGGCCATCGTCGATCAACGCCACCGACCGCCGGAACCGCGCCATATAGAGCGCCGCGGTCAATCCTGCCGGTCCGCCACCAATGATCAGGCAGTCAAAAGGCGTCGGCACATCTGTCACCCGGGCTGTTCCAAATTCTCGCCAACGGTAGCGGGTCAGGCATCTGGAAAGGATAGGGCAGGGGCCAGTCAGCATAATAAATTGAAAAACGGCTTTGTCGGACCCGCGTGACTGATTCCCGAATCACACCCTTGCGTGGCAAGGCCTGAGGTGAAAAAAGGCCATTTTTTGCGCTTGACTTCGAATTGATTTGTGTCCGGACGGCGCCAAAATGCCTCAAAATCCCGCAAACCCTTAAAAAAACACGGTTTGCAGTGCAAAAACTCCGATTTCTGTTTTGACGCGCATTAATTTTTGGTGTCTCTATCCCGTCACCTGTTGGCGACTCATGGCCGGTTCGAAACCGCAAACCCAATGGCTGCAACAGGGCGAATAGCCAACCGCCCAATTCGGGTAAGGGAGAAAACGATATGACCAAAGCTGAACTGGTAGCCGCGATCGCGGAATCGGCTGGACTGACCAAGGATCAAGCGAAGAAGGCCCTGGACGCTTTCACCGACAGCGTCGTCGGCGCCCTGAAGAGCGGCGATGACGTCCGCCTCGTCGGCTTCGGCACCTTCCTCGCCGTCAAGCGCGAAGCCGGCACGGCCCGCAACCCGCGTACCGGCGAAACCGTGAAGCGTCCGGCCTCCGTCACGGCCCGCTTCCGCGTCGGCGAAGGCCTCAAGGGCGCGCTGAACGGCTAAGCTGTCTGGGCGGCCCACAAGACCGTCCACAAGTCATTCAAGGGGCGTTTCCGCACATAGCGGAAACGCCTCTTGACTTTTCGGGGGGCACGCGGCACACGGTCCCCTCCTTGGGGCTTCGCCCCTAGGCCTCCTCCTGGAGAGGGCGATTAGCTCAGCTGGCAGAGCGGCTCGTTTACACCGAGTAGGTCGGCGGTTCGATCCCGTCATCGCCCACCAGGGTGCTCGCACCCTGGACCCGGAATCCTGACGTCACGTGTGGCTGGGGCCACATGCTCACGTCAGCCAGGCTTTCTCACAATAAATTGGGTTACGGAACCGGAACCGGTGTGGCCAAGCCCTTCGCGGATGTCATGGACCGTGTCGCGCGCCAGGACGATCTTAAAGCCTTTGAACGCGTCAATAAGCATATCCAGCGACGTCAGATAGTCGGCGTCCTTCGGTCCGCCTGTGCAGCAGGACAGTTGCGCGGCATTATAGCCTTCCAGCACGAATATCCCGCCGGGCTTGAGCGCGGCCTTGATGGCGGCATAGAGCGGCGGCCGGTCGTGCGACGACATGTGGCAGAAGATCGAAACAATACCGTCCCAGGCGTCACACCCCATGTCGTAGCGCGTCAGGTCAGCCAGCACATAGTCGATGGCGACGCCGCGCGCCTTGGCCAGAGCCAGGGCCTTGGTTTGTCCCTCAGGTGAAAAGTCAACGCCGCGCACCGAACAGCCTTGTTCCGCCAGGAAGACGGCATTGCGTCCTTCGCCTTCCGCCAGGCTTAACACCCGGTCGCCAAGGCGGAACAGGCCTGCATGTTCGCGCAGGAAATCATTGGGTTCCGCCCCGTACAGATACGCTTCGGTCTTATAACGCGCGTTCCAGAAGTCCGCGCCCGTAAAGCTGGTCATTGTCATATTCCTCATCGCATTCAATAAATTATCCGCATGTCCTTCTGCGTCTGGAAACGTCTACAAGTTCAAGCTAACTTGAGGTCAAGGACAAAAGCGCGGAGAACACACATGCTCGACATCGCCGAAGTCGCCCGATAGTCAGGCCTGCCAGCCTCGACCTTGCGCTTCTATGAGGAAAAGGGCCTGATCGCCTCGATCGGCCGGCGCGGGTTGAAGCGCCTGTTCGAATGCGCTGTGCTCGAACGTCTGTCGCTCATAGCCCTTGGCCGTAAGGCCGGCTTTTCACTCGACGATATCGGCGCCATGTTCGGCGTCAATGGCAGTGTCCACATCGACCGCCAGACCCTGGCCGCCAAGGCCGTTGAGCTCGACCGCACCATCCGCCGCCTCAGCGCGTTGCGGGACGGCCTGCGCCATGCTGCCGACTGTCCGGCGCCCACCCATCTCCAATGCCCGACCTTTCAGCGACTACTGAAAGGTGCCACAAAGACGCGGCGCGCTAAATCCGCCTGATCCTGATTGCCTGCCACGGCTTGCCCGGCAAAGCGATACCGGAACGCTGCGGGTCATGGAAGTCGTAGCTGTCCTTCTTGGCCATGGTGAAGACGCCTTCAACCGGCGTCACGGTCATGTTCCAGGTATCGAGAATATCGACCCTGAACCGTTCGCCCCCCGTCAGGCCGTTTTTCGGCAGGGAAAGCGCCCATTGCACAGGCGCATCCTCGCCAAAATAGCGCAGATAATACTGCCCTTCCTTGCCGCCCAGATGGCGTTCCCACCATTTGTCGATCGGATCGATCCCGGGCGCCGGGCCGTCCTCCATGACCGTCTTCAGAAACGCCAGACGCGGCGCCGATTCGCCGTGCAGAACGCCGCCCTTGCCCAGCCACGACGTGTCCGGCCCCTTGCTGTCCGGACTGAAGGTTTCCGAATGGCCGACATAGGTCCCGGCGATATGGCCGTACCAGAAACGCATCACCATTTGCTGGCCGGTCAGGTTGCCCCAGCGCAGAGTGCTGTCGCCTTCGTAGCAGACCTCATCGAACACAACCGGCTTCTTCCACACCGAGCGATACGTTTCCGCCGTCCGGTCATCGAGCACGGCCGAGCCGTTCTGGATCGAGGCATGCGTAATCCACGGTTTAGCATTGTCATACAAGATCTTGATATTATGTATTGATCTCAGTCTCTGATGCGGGTCTTCAGCCTGGATCAGTCCAAGGATATGATCCCAGTCCGCCATCGTCTTGGTCTTGATCAGGTCGTACTCATTGGCCGCTGACCACCAGACATTACGAAACGCCGACAGCCGCGCCATCAGATACCGCACATAGCGTTCGTCATCGGCGCGCGTCATGTCGGAAAAGCCGCGTTTCTCGTCGTAGGGCTGGAAGATGATGATATCCGCCTCGATGCCGATATCGCGTAGCCGTCGCACCCGATCCTCGAAGCGGCGGAAAAAAGCAGGATTAAGCCGCGTCCGGTCCCAGTCAAGATCGCCGGAGCCTGTCTGGACAAAGGGATGGAGCGGCTCGGCCGCGACATTCGGAAAGACACAGAAGCGCAGCTTGTTGAAGGGCGAACCTTCAAGCGTCGCTATCGTCCGGGCGCACAATGCATCCGACTGTTGTGCCCAAGCATAGCAGGTTGTACCGACCTGGCGAAACGGCGCCCCGTCAGCATAAGCAAAATGATATCCGTCCTTTGTGACCCTGACGGGACCATGGTTACCGGGGCCCGCAGGGCGCACATGTATCTCGCCACTGAGCGGTCCGGACAAGCCATCAGCCTCCGCCGCACGCCATTGCCAGGTTCCCACCTCAGGCGGACTGAAACGCGTCCGGAAGACGCCGTCGCCGTCGC
>CAMLLA010000122.1 GCA_946480525.1 uncultured Asticcacaulis sp.
GGGATTGGGCACCTTGACCGACCAGCCGTTCCACCAGTCCCAGGCCGCCTTGCCGGGCCTGATCCACGACGTGTCCTTGATACGCGAAGGCGCCGCCAGCTGGGGAATCAGGGTCGATGCGGTGAGCGCGCCCGGCGTATCGCCGATCATGACGACGCGCCACGGCGTCTGGAAAGGCGTGTCGGACAGGGAAAGTTTCGCGGCGATGAAGCGCTGGCGTGCGCCGGGATCGTTGTCGAGGCGAGGAGAGGCAATGACCTGGACGCCGCGGTCATTGTCGCCACCCCCGATACGCGACAGCAGGGACGCCGGATAGCCTTCCACATCGGCTTCGGCGAGGGCAAAGGTGGTCGTGCCTTCGCCGGTCTTGCACACCAGCGGGTAGTCGAGGAGGTTGTGCGGGCGGATCTCGGACGTCTTCAGCCTGTCAAACTCGCCTTCGTGGCTGGTGTTGAAGCGGCCGAGGTTCAGGCCCCAGCAATCATAGTCGGCCGCGAACATATAGCGCGTCGCTTCTTCGGTGACGGCGACGTCCGCGCCGAGACCGCTCTTGGCATCAAACGCATAGCGCACGGCCGTACCGTTGTCGTAAGCGCGTACGATGACCGAATAGGTCACGGGCGTGGCGCCGCCCTGGCTGAAGGTCAGGGTGCTCTCGTTATAACGGTCGGCGACGTCCTTCGTCTTGCCGACGACCAGTTGGAAGGTCTCGTTGACCGAGCGGTCGGCAGCATTTTTGAGCGTCTGCGGACCTTGGCCGAGCGCGCCCTTGTCGGTCCGCAAGCCCAGCGGCGAAGGTGAAATAATCGCCTTGCCGTCGCGGCTGACCGCATAGGTCACACCGCTGTCGCCGTGTTCGACATTGATCTGTGTGCGTCCGTCCGGTGAAGACACGGTCTTGACGGCTGCCTGCGCGCCGGCAGAGGCCAAGGCTGCAACGACCGCAATGAGGCTGACTTGCGCGAAACGCGTCGACATGGTTCGGACTCCCTGAGATTTTTGTTATCGATTACAGGCGAGCTTATTTTGTACGATATTTCCGCGCAAGCCCGCGGAAGCTATTTCGCGCGGAAGTCGGCGACAATCTCTCCGGCTGCGGCGATTTCGGCTTCGTGCGGCAGGTCGCGCTGGGTCTCTTTCAGCCCCGCCTCATACCATTCGACCATGGCCGGCAGGGCCAGCATGCGGTCGACATAGGCGCGTGAGGTCGCGCTCAGTTCAAAGCCCGCGCCATAGGTTTGAATGCGGAATGCGACCGGTGCGAAGAAGGCGTCCACCGCCGTGAAGGCATCGCCCGCCAGGAACGGCCCGCCGAAGTTTGTCAGGCCTGTGGTCCAGAGGGCGTCGATGCGGGCGAGGTCACGCATCAGGGCCGGTGGGGTGTCATGCAATTTGACGCGGATGCCGACGCTCATGGAGCAGATGTTGCGCAGGGTTGAAAAACCGGAATGCATCTCCGCCGCCGCCGATCGGGCAAAGGCGCGGGCCGCCTTGTAGCGCGGCCATACGGTCGGGTGATCTTCGTACACATATTCGGCGATGGCCAGCGAATCCCACACGGTGATCGCACCATCGACGAGGGCAGGGACGAGAGCCGTCGGTGAGAATGTCGAGAAGCCCGGGCCCTGGCCGAAATAGTGCTGGCGTTCGGTGAACGGAATGTCGAGCGCCTTCAGGAGTATCCACGGCCGCAGCGACCAGGACGAATAGTTCTTGTTGCCGATATGCAGGTCGTACATGGGGGCTCCTTATTTTTCTCCTCCCTGTGCCAAAGGCATGGGACCGGGACCGCTCGCGTAGCGCAGCGGTGGTGGGGGAAAGCGCAGGTGATTTACCCCACCACCGCATCTCGCCGATGCAAGCATCGTCTCGTGCGGTCCCCCTCCCCATCGCTGCGCGACAGGGAGGAGAAGTATTTGCGCCTCTTCGTGCCAATTAACGAGAGGGCATTTCCGCCAATCGCCCCAAACAACCGGCCAAATTAATAGGTTGCTATGTCGAAGCGCTGAAGCTCCGCCAGATAGTCTTCCAGTCGGACCAACCCGACGCACGCCTGCGCGCCTGGCAGCAGTGCCGGATCCTGTTCATACAGCCGCTTGGCCAGCAGGATCGCCGGCACGCATGGGATCTGCGGGCCGTCGCCCGATTTGGCGATAATTGCCCACCTCTCCGTCAAGGGCCGTCCGTCCGGACCTGCGCCATCCATGACCATGTGCATGCCGCCTGTATCGCTGCCGAAACCGTTGAATGCATCGCTGGTAGCCAGCAGCGGTTTGGCCAGATTGACGAGGTTGAGCGGCAGATGCCATCGCACCAGCCAGGACATGGCCCACAGGCCGACATGCAGGGCGCCGATCTCAAGTCCCGCGCCAAAGCGGATATCGCGGATGCCATAGGCTTCGGGCAGGAGATCAAGATCGGGCACGTCGCAATTGGCCAGCCAGCGCCTGCCCATGACCGGATAGTCGTAACGGCGCAGGTCCTGCCAGCCATAGGCCTTCGGGTGGCCGGCAAAGGGGCGCAGTCTTCGGCCGACATAGCTCATGATGGCGCGCGTCGTAGCCAGTCCGCGCTCGGCCTTCTGGCCGGGCGAAATGCCGAAGTCGAGCCGATCCAGCCGGGCGAAGCGCGGCCGGACGTGTTCAAGCACGGCCGACGACAGGCCGGGGACTGTGCTGGCCCCGCTGATCAGGGTCACGCCGGCGGCCCTGGCTTCGGCATCCAGTCCCCGAAACTCGCGCACGAAATCCCGCCCGTCGGCCAGGTCGACATAGTGGGCGCCGGCTTCGATGCAGGCCTTGGCGACGCTGTAATCCGCGCCCTGGAACGGCCCGCAGGTGTGGACGACGACCGACGGCCTTTCCAGTTTCAATGTCGCCAGCAGATCAGCGGTGATGTCGAGGCGAAAGGCCCGTGCACCGGACAAGGTTTCGGCCAGCGCTTCGGCCCGGTTCCAGTCGCGGCCGGCGATGATGACGGGGACATTATGGCGGCTGAGCGCGGTCGCGATCCGCTTGCCGAAATTGCCGTAGCCGCCGAGAATGAGGACTTCACCGCTCAAGCGCCACCTCGACTACCTTGAATTCGCCCTCGTAGGAATAGTCCATGGCGCTGCCGAACAGGCTGCCATAGGTTCCCATGCGCATACGAAAGCTGTCGGCGCCGGTCGCTTCTTCGAAAGCGCCGCCCCGGCCCATGAACAGTTCGCCCAGGCCCAGCAAAGGCACATCGACGCCAAGGATGCGCCAGACATAGCCCTTGTGTTCCAGCATGACCTTGCCGTCCCTGAAGTAATAACCACAGCGCCAGCCAATGCCGCATGGCATATATTCCGTAACGTCGTGCGCGCCGTTTGGCGCCAGCCGGGAACGGAACACATAGGGTCTGCGGGGAAAAGCGAAGTGACGCTCGAAGACAAAGACCTTGCTGTCGGGTTCGCTGAAGAAATGGACGGTGCAGGCAATATCATCACCGTCGCGTGGCGTCAGCATGCCGAGCACACCCATCAGCGGCGCCACGAGCTTCATCAGCGGTCCCATGCGGATGGTCAACCGGCCTTCGACCGTCATGCGGTCGCGGGTATACGGCCGGTTGGCGTAGTGCAGCTTCATGGCCGGGGGCAGGGCGTCCCATTGTTCCGCGAAGACTTCGGCAAAGGTCGGTTCGGTCATATCGGCGTGCGCCCCATCAGTTTGAGCACTGCGCTGCGCAGGAACTTCATTGTCGGATAGACAAATCGCACAGTTTGCCGGTTTTGGAACAGGACCGCGTTCAGCCGGTTGAGCCAGTCCTTGTCCGAACCCAGCAGGGCCAGCAGATGCAGTGCTTCGGCGCCGTGGTAAAGCCGGCCGTTGAACCTGGCGACGATGCCTTCATTGAGGTCGAGCTTCGCAGCTGTAATGGCCTGCATGATCTCCATATCCCCGGCCTCGCGCGCATTGACGACCTGAAGGTCGCCGACAGATTTTTTCAGGCGGTACATCCGGGCGGTCGCCGAACAGAACGGACAGTCGCCGTCGTAGACGAGCCATAGGGTGGCGGGCGGATTGCTCATGTCGGATCAACGGGTTAATGTTCCTGACCTTAGCATGCGGGGGCACGTCGGCAATGACAAACTGTGCGGCATTTGGTTACATCAAATCATGACCTACCTGCTGATCAAATGGGTCCATATCCTGTCATCGACAGTGATCTTCGGCACCGGCCTTGGCTCCGCCTTCTGGATGTTCGTCGCCAACCGTTCGAAGAATGTGCCGGCGATTGCCTTCGCCACGCGCACTGTCGTGCTGGCGGACTGGCTGTTCATCGCTCCGACAGCGGTGCTTCAACCACTGACGGGGCTATATCTCGCCCATCTGGCCAACTACCCGCTGACGGCGCCGTGGCTTGTCGCGGCGATCATCCTGTACCTCTTTTCCGCCGCCTGCTGGCTGCCCGTGGTGTGGATACAGATCCGCATGAAGCAAATCGCCAATGCGGCGCTGGCGGCAAACGAACCCCTGCCTCAGCAATACTGGGCGTTCGACCGCTGGTGGATCATTCTCGGCAGTCTCGCCTTTCCGGCTTTTGTCGTCATCTTCTGGCTGATGGTGTTTACGCCATCTTTTTGAGCTGGGGATAAGTTGCGCCACCCTATTGTCTCAGGGGGCGTTCGAGCCATTTCTTTCTGAGCGCAACGGAGAGACACGCATGATCGACCTTTATGTCTGGGGAACCCCTAACGGCCGCAAGATCACCATCATGCTGGAGGAGCTCGGCGAGCCCTACAATACGCACAAGATCGATATATCCAAGGACGAGCAGTTCGCGCCCGAGTTCCTGAAGATCTCTCCGAACAACAAGATCCCGGCCATTGTCGATACCGATACCGACGGCGGGACGCTAAGCCTGTTCGAATCCGGCGCCATAATGATCTACCTGGCTGAAAAGTACGGTCGATTCCTGCCGGATGACAGCCGCTATACAGCCATCCAGTGGCTGATGTGGCAGATGGGCGGCCTGGGCCCCATGATGGGGCAGCTCGGCTGGTTCGTCGTCTCGGACAAGGAACAGACGCCGACCGGGGTTAATCGTTATGCCAAGGAGACCGAGCGCCTCTTCGGTGTGCTCGATAAACGTCTGGGTGAAGCGAAATACGTGGCCGGCGACGACTACACCATCGCGGACATGGCCATCTATCCCTGGCTCGCGCAATACCGCGTCCGGGTGAAGGACCATGTCGAGCCACTGCTTCAGGCGCGCCCGAACATCCTGCGCTGGATGGATGAGGTCGGCAGCCGGCCGGCCGTGCAGCGCGGCATGCAACTGCCGTAAACCCTAAGCCATTACCCTATCTTCCGTGACCATTCCCTTCTCCCCACGAAGAGGGGAGAAGGTGGGCGAGCCTTGCTCGACCGGATGAGGGGTTGGTTCAACAGGCTCTGGTTTTCGATGTCGTAAGCCCAACTGACAACGGCGTCTGCAATATCTACGGTGACCCTCACCCGGTTCACAAGCGAACCACCCTCTGCCCTCAGATGGGGAGGTGAGGAAGGAAGGAAGCGTGAGCGGCTATTGAATGCCGAGCTTCTTGGCATCCTTGCGGCGGACATAGAGCACCTTGTGCACTTTGGCGACCACGACACCGTCTTCGTCGATGATGTCGGCATCGTATTCGGGCTCGGTCTTGCCGCGGTCGTCGGCCTCAGCTTTGACGCGGGCAATCTCGTCAGGCGGGATATGGAAAACGGCGCGGACATTTTTGCGGCCGGGCTTCAGGAACTGGATCGACGCCGCCTTGTCCCAGACGATGTAGCCCGGCCCCAGGTTATTCATCATGATGGCCACGAAGAACGGGTCGCACATCATGTAGAGCGCGCCGCCGAACTGGGTGCCGAAGATATTCTTGTTCCACCAGCGCAGCTTCATCTCGACCGTGATGGTTGTGAAATCCGCAGAGGTATCGATGACGCGGATGCCTGCGCCGATCAGCGGCGGGTAAAGATTGATCAGTTTGAAACGGTCAGCTTTTGCCATATGAGCAATGCGCGAAAAGTGTGAAGCGATTTCGCGAAGCATTGCGAAAAAGCAGGGCGAGAATGTTTCTATACTGATTGGTACAAAATTCAAGGTGTAACCTGACCTTGGTTCCGTGCGTATACATGGTAAGGTGTGGCACGGAGAGGCAAATGGCCAGAGGCGAACCCAGTATCCATCCGCTATGGCTCAGGCTGGTCCACTGGACCAATGCCTGCGCGGTCGTCGTCCTGATCATGAGCGGCTGGCGGATCTATAACGCCACCGGTTTCATGGGCTTCAAGTTCCCCAGGGACATCACGCTCGGCGGCTGGCTGGGCGGGGCGATCCAGTGGCACTTCGCGGCCATGTGGGTGCTGTTCGCGAACGTGCTCATCTATGCGGTCATGAGCGTCGTCACCAAACGCTGGAGCCGCCAGTATTTCCCGCTGACGCCGAAAAGCCTGTGGGAGGACGTGACGCATTTCGTGCGCGGCAGGCTGAGCCACGCCGATCTCAGCCGCTATAATGCCATCCAGAAAATCGCCTATCTGTTCGCCATCATCGACCTGGTCGTGCTGGTCGTATCCGGATTGGCGTTGTGGAAACCCGTGCAATTGTCGTGGCTGGCCGTACTGGTTGGCGGTTACGAAGGGGCGCGCCGGGTGCACTTCTTCGCCATGAGCGGTATCTGCGCCTTTATCGCCGTGCACGCGGTCATGGCGCTGCTGGTGCCGAAGACCGTAAAAGCCATGATCTGGGGGCGGTAATGGACGACAAGATCAAGAACGACGAAGAGGCGATTCTGAAGGAGGCCAGTGGCCTGCTGAAGGACCCCGGCAGGCGCCGGTTGCTCGGCAATGTGCTGACCCTTGGGGGGCTGTCGCTGGCGACGGGTGTGACGTTGAACCATTATGGCTCGGTCAAAAAGATGCTCGAGGCCGTGTCGCGCTTCAATGATGGTGCGCAAGGCGTGATCTTTCATCCGTCGAGCCGCGCCCAGGAATATACAGAGGCCGACGTCACCAAACCGTTTCCGTTCAACGCCTTCTACGCCAAAAGCAAGGCGCCGGTGGTCGATCCCGCAACATTCCGGCTTGAGCTGTCCGGCATGATCGCAGACCGCCGGCCGTGGACGCTCGATAAACTTTACGGCTTGCCGCAGACGTCGCAGATCACGCGTCATATCTGTGTAGAGGGCTGGAGCGCCATCGGGAAGTGGGGCGGGGTGACCTTCTCGGAGTTCCTGAAGCGGGTCGGGGCTGACACAACATGCAAGTTCGTCGGTTTCAAATGCGCCGACGGCTATTACACCTCGATCGACATGCCGACGGCGCTGCATGCCCAGACATTGCTGACCTTTACTTTCGGCGACGAGATTCTGCCGCGTGAATATGGCTTCCCCATGAAGCTGCGCATGCCGACCAAGCTGGGCTACAAGAATCCCAAGCACATCGTCGAGATCTGGGTCAGCAATGTCTATCCTGGAGGTTATTGGGAAGACATGGGCTATAACTGGTTTGGCGGCAGCTAGGCCATCAGGTCGACAAACCCGGCGTTCAGCACGCGCGCGGCGTCTTCCGGCGCGATGCTGAGCAAAAGCCCGCGCTGGCCGGCATTGATGTAGACTGTGTCGAATAGCTGCGCCGTTTCATCGATCGCTGTAGGTACAGTCTTCTTCTGTCCGAACGGCGAGATGCCGCCGACCTTGAAGCCCGTCATGCGCTCGGCATCGGGCACCTTCATCATATTGGCCGACTTGCCACCGAAGTGCGCGGCCAGCTTTTTCATGCTGACCTCTTGCGGCGAAGGCACGACAACGCAGACCGGCTTGCCGTCCAGCTTAGCCATCAACGTCTTGAAGGTCTGGTCCGGATCGATGCCAAGCGCTTCGGCCGCTTGAAGGCCGACACGCGGCGCATCGGGATCGTACGGATAGGGATGCAGGTCGAAGGCGATACCGGCTTGCGTCAGAAAAAGGGTCGAAGGCGTGGTCTTGGACATGAATCGCGTTTTACGGTTATAAGGCGAGCGATTCTACCCGTGAGGCGACATGGCCACAATCACTCTTATCGGCCCCGGTGCGATCGGCCTCACCGTCGGCATGGCACTGCTCGGCAGCGGCCATGACGTCACCTTTGTGTCGCGTCAGCCCTTTGACATGCTCAGCCTGACCATGAACGACGGCGAGGTGCGCCAGCGCCCGGTGCGGGTGGTGATGGCCGAAGAGGCGCCGCCGGCCGATTGGGTGATCCTGTGCGTCAAGGCGCACCAGGTGGCGTCAGCCGCCGAAGCGCTCAATCGCGCTATCCAGCCGGGCACGCGTATCGCCGTGTTGCAGAACGGTGTCGAGCACATTGAAAACACCGCGCCCCATGTGCCGGTAACAACGCTGATCCTGCCCGTCATGGTCGACATACCGGCCTCGAGACTGGGCAATGGCAGGGCGGCGTGGCGGCGCAGCGCCCATATTGTGGTTGAAGATTCGATCGACGGCCACGCATTTCGCGACCTGTTCACCGGCAGCTTTATCGACGTGGCGCTGACGGACGACATCGTCACGCGTATGTGGCGCAAGTTGCTGGTCAATGCCGGGTCCGGCGCGATACTCTGCCTGAGCGGCAAGCCCATGGGCGTGTTTCACGAACCGGGTATCGTCGAGCTGGCGCGCGGTATACTGCACGAATGTCTTGACGTCGGCCGTGCGGAAGGCGCGAAGCTTACCGAGGACATGGTCGAGGAGCAGATTGCGTCCTGGCTTTCGGCTGACCCCGAAGAAACCAACTCGATGTACGACGATTTCATGGCGGGGCGGGTGACCGAGTGGAATGCCCGTAACGGCGTGCTGGTGCGCAAGGCCGAAAAGCACGGCATTTCCACGCCGATCAGCTGGGTACTGGTGCCGCTGCTCGCGGCACAAAGCCGACAGATGACTTAAGCCTTACGACAATCGCGCAGAAAGTCGGCGACTTCGGTATCGGTGGTCGAGAAGCTGGTCACCAGCCGGTACGCGTCCGGGCCTTCGTTCGGCCACGGATAGAAGCGATGCCCTTTCGCCGTCAGCCGGTCGGCGAGGGCCTTCGGCAGGGTGACGAACAGTTCGTTGGCCTCGACGGGATGCAGCAGGCCGACGCCGTCGATTGCGCTCAGACCGTCGCGAAGCGCGCCGGCCATGGCGTTGGCGTGCGCGCCCAGCTTCAGCCACAAGCCGTTGTCCAGCAGGGCCTGCAATTGCGCCGACACATAGCGTGCCTTGGACGGCAACTGGCCGCCGCGCTTATGGATGTAGGCAAAATTTTCAATCAATGATGGATTGAAAATGACGACGGCCTCCGCCAGCATGGCGCCGTTCTTGGTGCCGCCGAAACTGAGGATATCAACGCCGGCCTCGTGCGTCGCCTCGGCAGGATGGCAGCCCAGATGCGCGATCGCGTTGGCGAAGCGCGCGCCGTCCAGGTGCATGTAGAGGCCATACGCCCTGGCCACATCCGACAGGGCGCGGATCTCGGCCGGCGTATAGACGGTGCCGAGTTCGGTGGCGTTGGTCAGGCTGATGGCGCGCGGCCGCGATGTGTGGGGTGCGTGCTCGAGCGTGCGTTCGATCAGCATCCCGATACCTTGTGGCGTCAGCTTGCCATGTGCCCCGTCAAGCGCCACGATCTTGCCGCCGGTAAAGAACTCCGGCAGGCCGCATTCGTCATTGTTGATATGGCTCTGGCGATGGGCCAGGACCGACTCGTATGGCCGGATCATCGAGGCCAGAGCCAGCCCGTTGCAGGCGGAGCCGTTGAACACCGGAAAGACGCGCAAATCCGTGTGCCGGAAAACCTGGCGAAACGTATCCTGAAGCTTCAGCGTCACCGGATCGTTGCCATAGGCCGGCACTGCGCCGTCATTTGCCGACGAAAGAGCGGTCATTACGACGGGATGGACGGGGGCGGTATTGTCGCTGGCGAAACTGGCCATGATTTCGTGACTAACTCGGTGTGGCGATCTTCATCAGGATGAGACCGGAAATGATAAGAACGGCTGCGACGACCCGGGTCAAGCCCAAGGGCTCACCTAATACGGCGGCGCCGACGATGAAGGCGCCCACCGCGCCGATACCGGTCCAGATGACATAGGCGGTGCCGAGCGGCAGGGTCCGCATCGACAGGGACAGGAGCCCGAAGCTGGCGATCATGGCGACCAGGGTGACGA
>CAMLLA010000123.1 GCA_946480525.1 uncultured Asticcacaulis sp.
CTCCGGCAAAGCCATTGCGGCTGATCGCCCACGAAGCCGATGATCTGCCGGCCCTGGCCGCGCTGGTCCAGGACGCGGCGCTGCGGGCAGGGGATTTGTCCTACGTGCCCGGCGAACGCCACTTCACCGTCCGTATGAACCGTTTCTGTCATGAGGTCGCGTCGTCCACGCCGTTGCGCGCGCCGTCGGTCCTGCGGTTCAATTGCGTAAAGAAGGTTCAGGTGCGCGGGATCGATCCGGCCCGCAGGGACATGCCGCTCAGTCTGCTGGCGATTGCCATCGAGCCGCTTGATGCACCGGCCTGCGCCCTGACGCTTCATTTTGCCGGCGGTGGACGTGATGTCCGACTCGAAGTTGAATGCATCGATGTCCTGCTGCTGGACCTGTCGGCGCCCCGCCGCGCCAGATCGCGTCCGAACCATCCTGTGGAATAAATCATGCGCATCGCGAAAATCGACATCGACGACGCTTCGTTAAGCGCCCCTTCCGACCAGGTGGAGCACGAGCGCAAGATTGCCATGTTCGACCTGATAGAGAAGAACAGCTTTGCGCCCGAAGGCGCGGCCGAAGCCGGTTCCGAAGGGCCGTTCGACCTGCGCCTGGCCTATGAGGACAACCGGCTGATCTTCGATATCACCGGACCGAACTATGCGCGCAAAATCATGCTGTCGCTGGCGCCGTTGAAGGCGACCCTGCGCGATTACAAGATGATCTGTGAAAGCTATTATGAGGCGCTTAAGAATGCGACCCCGGGCCAAATCGAGTCGATCGACATGGGGCGGCGCGGCGTTCACAACGAAGGCGCGGAGCTTTTGACCGAGCGCCTCTCCGGCAAGGTCACGATCGACCACGAGACATCGCGGCGCCTGTTCACCCTGATCAATGCGCTGATCCGTTCCTGACCATGACAATGCGCGTTCACACCGGTGACATTACACAGCTGGACGTGGATGCGATCGTCAATGCCGCCAATTCGTCCCTCCTGGGCGGTGGAGGCGTCGACGGCGCCATCCACCGCGCCGCCGGTCCCGAACTGCTCGAAGCGTGCATGAAACTGAATGGCTGCCGGACCGGACAGGCCAAGATGACCCCGGGCTTCCGTCTCAAGGCGCGGCATGTCATCCACACGGTTGGACCTGTCTGGCGCGGTGGCGGGCAGGGTGAGGACGGGCTGCTGGCGGACTGCTACTGTAATTGCCTCAACCTCGCGATCGCCGAGAAGCTCGAGACGATTGCCTTTCCGGCCATCTCGACCGGTGTCTATCGCTTCCCTCCGGAACGCGCCGCTCGTATCGCCGTCACCACGGTCCGCGAGGTCCTGACGGAGAAGCGAGACCTTGATGTCGTTTTCTGCTGCTTCAGCGCCGACAGCGCCAAATACCACGAAGCGGCAATTGCGGCGGCTGGCTGATCCGCACAGTGATGAACGCCGGCAAAACAGCGATACGGCAAATATTTCCTATCATTATGATTTTCTTACAGATTTGTAATCTGACACTATTCATCCAGAGTTCATCATCGCGGCCATTTTGCGACCGCAATAGGGCCGATTGATCGAAATCGCCACATCGGTGGCGCCCATGTGACGCGATCGCCTTATTTACCCGCAAATACCCCAAAAGCACCTAGATACGGTCCCACGATGGCCGGGTGAGGTCCCCATATTTTCATCAGGCGACAAGATGATCGCCCACCCTGACGCTTCTTCCCTGACGCGCCAGGACAAATGAAAAGACTAGATGGAGCACTTATCATGAAACCCTTTGTTATCGCTGCTGCGACTGCCATCGCTTTGACCGCCACCGCCGGTGCCGTCTCCGCCCAGGAGTCCAGCCAGGACGTAGGCCGCGTCTATGGATCGGTCGGCGTATCCGGCCACGACAATGACACGACCAATTCCAAGCTGGGCAGCGTCAATGCCCGCGTCGGCACCAAGATCACGCCGCACTTCGGTGTGGAAGGCGAGGCGGCCTTCGGCACGAACAAGGATACGGTCGCGGGCAGCGAGTATCGACTGACCAGCAAGGTCGGCGCCTATGGCGTCGGTTATCTGCCGGTTAGTCCGAAGTTCGATCTCATCGGCCGCGTCGGCCTGTCGGACACCGACCTGAAGGCGCCGGCCGCCGCCGGCAAGTTCGAGCAAGGCACATCTGTCGACTATGGTGTCGGCGCCCAGTACCACTTCAATAGCGACTACGCCGCCCGCGTCGACTATACCAAGTCCGACTTCGTTGGCGACAAGGGTGAAAGCGCGGCCACCACGGTCAGCCTGGTCAAGAAGTTCTAGTTCAGGCTTATCTCAGGTCTCTTTGCTCAGCGCCTCCCCGGCCCGACCGGGGAGGCGTTGCAATACCGGCGACCGAATTAACGCTTTCCACTGCTCGGCTTTGGGTATAAAGGGCGCAGACCTCGTACGCGCGATGACGATTCCGCGCGCACGTCACCCTTTTGAGAGTCTGCATGGCCAAAGAAGAACTGCTTGAGTTTCCGGGCACCGTGATCGAACTGTTGCCGAACGCCACCTTCCGCGTAAAGCTGGAAGACAGCGGCCATGAGATCATCGCCCATACCGCCGGGAAGATGCGCAAGAACCGTATCCGTGTACTGGCCGGTGACCGTATCATGGTCGAAATGACGCCCTATGACCTGACCAAGGGCCGTATTACCTACCGCTTCAAGTAAGCCCGTCGGCGCATGGCGGCCCCGCTTATACTCGCCAGCGCCAGTCCGCGCCGCCGCGATCTGCTTGCCCAGATAGGCATTGCACCTGATACGATCGCCGCGGCCGATATCGACGAAACGCCGCGCAAATCCGAAACACCCAACGGCCTCGCCTTGCGGCTGGCGGTTGAAAAAGCCCAGGCTGTGGCGGTCCATCGTCCGGACGCCTTTGTGCTGGCTGCCGACACGGTGGTGTGCCTTGGCCGGCGGATATTGCCCAAGGCGGAGAGCCGGGAAGAGGTCGAGGCCTGTCTGAACCTGCTGTCGGGACGCAACCATCGCGTCATTACCGGAGTGGCCGTTGTCGCGCCTGGCGGCAGGTTGTCGTCGCGCGCCGTCGAAACCCGGTTGCGGGTCAAGCGCCTGAGCCGCGATGAGATATCTGTCTATCTTGATAGCGGCGAAGGTATAGGCAAGGCGGGCGGCTACGGCATTCAGGGGCTGGCCGGTTCCTATATCATTCGTCTTGCCGGCAGCTACTCTGCCGTTGTCGGCTTGCCGCTCTATGAGACTCGCATGCTGCTCGACGGCGCGGGCTATCGATGATCACGCTCCACTATGAAAGCCGGTTTGGACTGGCCCGGGGCGCGGTCTACAAGGACGGCCTGCCGCACCTCTATGCAGAAGGGCTGGAGCACGATCCGTCGCAAGGCGTTCTGGGTACGCGGTCCGTTGCCCGAATCAAGAAACGCGCGGGGGGCGTGATCTTCCTGGCCATGGCTGGCGGTGAAGACGCCGTGCTGGACGGGGCGCCGGCGGCGCTGGATCCATTGAACGAAGGCACGGCCGTCGAAGTCGAGATCATCGCCGAGCGTCGGGGAGACGAAAAGCTGGCGCGCGCGAGGTTTCTGGGACCGTCCGACGGGGCGCCGCGTCGCCTGTCACCGGTCCTGCCACTGAAGGATCGCTTGCTGGCACGTGCGCGGGGTTTGCTGGGGGCCGTGCCTGTCGAGGTGCCGGCGGATCGCGATGCGATTGCCGAGGCGCGCAGTCAGGCGCTGGCGCCCAGCGGTGCCCTGGCGAACGGCGGGTTCCTGTCGGTAGAGCCGACGCGGGCCCTGATCGCCTGTGACGTTGACGGTGCCGGCAGCGAGGCGTCCCTGGCGTCCACGCCGAAGTCTCTGGCCCGGGCTTGCAATGAGGCGGCTGTCCGCGATCTGCCGCGCCGCCTGCGCCTTTCGGGGCTCGCAGGCCTGGTCGTCGTGGACCTCATCGGCAAACGCCACGATTTCGAGCGCCTGAAGGCCTTGCTGCTTGAAGGTTTCGGCATCGAGCACGGAGTCATAGTGGCCCCCATCGGTAAATTCGGAACGCTGGAATTCGTGAGGCCATGGGGCGCGCGTCCGCTGTCCGCGACCTGTAAAACCGATGGCGAGTTCCTATATTGGCTGTTCAGGGCGATCGAACTGTCCGAGCAGGACCGCAGCCGAGTGATCGTGATGCGGTTGCGCGCCGAGGATATCGATGTCCTGAAGCCGCTGGTCGCCGCGTCGTTCGATCCGCTGGCGCCGATGCTGCGCTTTGAAGTCGCCAGTCACAAACCCGAGGTTTTTGCCCTGTGACCGTCCGTTATTGCACCCGTTGCCGTCAGCCTTACGGCGAAGCTGTCGAAGGTGTCGTCAATATTGCCCGTGACTATGCACCCTTCTGTTCGAAGCGATGCGCCGATGTCGATCTCGTCCACTGGCTGAAGGGCGACTATGTCATCAGCGGGGAAGGGGGCCTTGCGGTCGGCGACGATGACGCGCCGCCACAGAGATCCAGCCGCTTGCCTTACGATGACGAGGCGTAAGCACCGTCCACAAAAAAGTAATTTCCGCCGCCGTTTCGGCTGGACAAGGGCAAAAGCCTCTTCTATAGACCTGCCTCCTTCCGGCGCTGGTCGTAATAACCGGCGTGAAGACGAGGGCCTGGATAGCTCAGTTGGTAGAGCAGCGGATTGAAAATCCGCGTGTCGCTGGTTCGATTCCGGCTCCAGGCACCATCACATTTTCGCAGACCTTCTTCCAGGCCTTGAAATCTCCAGTCGCCGTTACCACGTCAGCGGCGAGTCGGGCCCAGCTTCCTTATGGCCTTCTCCCGCCTTCGGGTTGCAATACGGATTGCTTTTTCGCGCCCTGAGAGTCCCGCGCGAAAAAAGCGCGTGGCTGCGAAATTTTTTTTTATTCGCACCGTTGCGGCAGGATTATGGGTGTCCGAACATTAACTATCGGACATGTTTGGATTTTTAGTTCATAATTTTCTAAAGAGTTGCCTGTAGAAGCTTGCCAGGCGTGAAATCTCTGTAACTGACACCTTGACGTTTCCGGCCTTGCCGGATCATTTAGGCCCAAACCTCTGTGGTGCTGGCTTTCCGGCCGGCAACAAAGAGGTCGCCTTTTGAACCGTCGTGGTTCATACTGGCACAGTTTGCGCTTCGGCAGGGCAACATGCGGACGTCAGAAACCGCGCTGTCCGATCGATGCGCGCAAGATTCGTTCATGAAGCCAGGGGCGTGAGGTCCTGGGTTTCGGGTACGGATTTATTGGCTTCAACTGGGGTAAACGCTTCCCCTTCAGTCCTTGGTCGGCCCCACCCGGGCGTAGTCCATATTCAGGAATTGGCGAAAAATGCTCGAACACAAGAAACACAACCCGCTCATTGCTCTGCTTGGCGCCGCCGCGCTGCTGCTGAGCTCACCCGCGATGGCTCTGGCCGCCGCCGCTACCCCGGCTCCGGCCGCTTCTGCTCCCGCCGCCGAAGCCGCTCCGGCTCCTGCCGCCGAAGACTCCGCTGAAACCTCCTCGGCCGCTGGCGGCCACGGCGCTTCGGACGTCAACTTCGTCTCGATGTTCGCCGGCGCTACTGTCGTCGTTAAAGTCGTCATGGTCGGTCTGGCCCTGATGTCGGTCATCTCGTGGATCATCCTGATCATGAAGTTGATGGACTTTGCCTCGCTGAACCGCGTCACTTCGAACTTCCTCGAAGCCTACCGTTCGGCACGCTCGATCGCCGACATCAACCGCATTGCTGTTTCGGACGAGTTCGCCGGCAACCCGCTGGCCGACATGGCCGCCGTCGGCACCGAAGAAGTTCAGCTGTCCAAGCAGGCTGGCCTGCAAATCTCCGGTGAACACCGCGACTCGACCCTGAACCGCGCCTCGGCTTCGATCGCCGCCGTTCAAGCTGGCCTGGCCAAGCGTCTGTCAGGTGGCCAGACCTTCCTCGCGTCGGTTGGTTCGACCTCGCCGTTTATCGGTCTGTTCGGTACGGTTTACGGCATCATGAACTCGTTCATCGGTATCGCGAACTCGCGTACGACCAACCTGGCCGTCGTTGCTCCTGGTATCGCTGAAGCCCTGATGGCGACCGGTATCGGTCTTATCGCTGCTATCCCGGCCGTCGTGATGTACAACCTGTTCAACACGAGCATCTCGCAATACGGCACGCGCTCTGAGCAATTCGTTTCGGAACTGATGAACTCCCTGTCGCGTCAACTCGACAAAGGGGCGTAATCACGATGGGCGCCAAGCTATCAGGTGGCGGCGGCTCGAAATTCCACGTCGAACAGAACAGCGAAATCAACGTTACGCCGTTCGTCGATGTCATGCTGGTCTTGCTTATTATCTTCATGGTGGCGGCGCCGCTCGCCACTGTGTCGATCGAAGTAAGTCTTCCGAAAGCAACCGTACCGCCGCAAGACAACCCGCCGAAACCGGTCTACATCTCGCTGCAGAAGAACACCAACCTGTATATCGGTGACAAGCCTACGTCGCTCGATACGCTGGGTGAAGATCTTCGCACCTCCATCGGCGCGCGCGATCCGAACAACGAACGTATTTTCATTCGTTGTGACAAGGGCACCCGTTACGCCGAGTTCATGAAGGTGATGAACGCGCTGCAGGATAACGGTTTCTACAGCGTCGCGCTGCAAGGCGAAGATGAAAGCCAGTAAAGGGTCTTAACTTATGGACGAAACACCCCATAGAAAACGGGACCCTATCCTCGACCCGCCGCCGAAAAAGAAATCGGCTTCGCTTATGGTCGGGATTGGCGTCACAGCTGCACTGCACTTGGCCGTCGCCTACTACTTCATGCGGGCGAAGTTCCAATTGCACGAGGTGGAATATTCGGATGAGAAGGTTGAGGTCGATCTGGTCGCCCCGCCGCCTCCGCCGCCACCTCCGCCACCACCTCCTCCGCCGCCCGACCGGCCGCCTCCGCCAGTGGTTCAGCCACGCGTGACGCCGCCGACCGACGTGGCACCGCCGCCTCCGATCCCGGTTCCGCCGGTTCCGAAGGAGCAAAAGCAGGAATACACTGAGCCACCCCGCCAGATGAACCAGGGCACGCCGCCTCCCGTGGCGCCTCCAGCTCCAGTTTACTTCTCGGCGAAGTGGTCGAAGTTCCCGAACCTCGACGACTACTACCCCGAGCGCGCCTCGGAAGACGAAGTCGAAGGCTCGGCCACCATCGAGTGCACGATCCTGAGCTCTGATGGTAAGGTGAAGTGCAGTGTCGTCAGCGAAACCCCAAAGGGTTACGGTTTCGGTCCTGCCGCGGTCCGGGCCATCGAAGCCCGCGGTCGCGTCGATACCGGCGGTGGTCAGGTTCAACCTGGCCAGAAGCTGAAGCAGACCTTCCGCTTCCAGCTCGGCTAATTGCCATCAGGCGAAATGTGAAACCCGGAACTTATGGTTCCGGGTTTTTCTTTTGGGCACAGACGACTAAAAATGACGGTTGCGTCAAAAACGGTTTGATAATATCGTCATAGTCAAGAAAAGACCGTTACAAGAAAATCCATTGCCGACTTTTTGATGCAGGTGAATACCGCCTCATCGTTTTCGGACCCGACCCGGCGACCTTGCGGGCTGTAGTCGCTTCTGCGTGATGTTCAATCATGTAAGGAGACCGAAAACATGGACAACCCGGTCCATAACCGCCGCTCGGCTTTAGATATCCAGCCCAGTAAACGTATACCGCCGTCCTTTTACGCGGCGCTTGGCATCGCTATCGCGGTCCACGCCGGCCTTGCCTACTATCTTCTGGACCAGCGTTTCGGCGCCGGCATTGAGACAGGCTGGGAGCGGCCATCTGAACCGCCACCCATACAGATAGAAATGCCCAAACCGGCAAAACCCGAACCAGTGAAGCCGAATGTCATTCCGGTTCACAAGACCGTTCTGCCGAATGACGTAAAGGTCGAAACCACGCCTATCATTCCTCTCGACGAGCCTGCGCCCGCAACGAACGTAATCGTCGATACCGCGCCGACACTACCGACGACGGGAGCTGGGGCAGGGACGGGCACCGGTACGTCGGATGCAACGCCCGAACCCGTATATGTCAAAGCGCGCTGGTCGCGCTTCCCTGACAGTGCCGCCCTCACCAACTACTACCCGTCAAAGGCGGCCGACAATGAAGTCGAAGGCTCCGCGACGGTTCAGTGCGTCGTCCTGGATGGCGCCGGCCGAGTATCTTGCGCAGCGGTCAGCGAACAGCCGGGTGGCTATGGCTTCGGCGCCGCGACCGTCCGCATGGTCCAGGACAAGGGCCGTGTGGACGTCACCCAGGGTAACGTCCAGGTCGGTTCGGTCCTGCGTCAGACCGTGGTCTGGCGCCTGGACTGACCGTAAATCGCACGGATGCCGGGACACTCCGAAAGCAATTTCGGAGTGTCTTTTTATTCGGGCTGCGTTAATGTCGCGCCACGATGATGAACAAGGATATCTTGATGAAACAGCACATGGGCAAGGTAGCGGCCGGCATTTCGCTGACCGTTTTGTGTGTCGCGGGGGCAATGCTTACGAGCTGTGAAAGCAACGAAACTCTTGGCCGCACGCAACTGATCCTGTTCGATGAAAAGACCCTTGAGCAAAGTGCGCTGTCGGCGTGGCAGGAGCAGCTCAAAACCGCCAAGATTTCGCACGATCCGCAACTCAATGGCCGCTTGCAGAAGGTCGGCGCCCGCATCGTCAATGCCGCCGGCATGGGCGGATCGTCCTGGGAATACGTCCTGTTCGAAAATGACCAGCCCAACGCTTTTGTCATTCCCGGCAACAAGGTCGGCGTCAATACCGGCCTGTTCAAGGTGGTGAAGAACGACGATCAGTTGGCCGCCGTCATCGGTCACGAAACCGGCCACGTCATCGGCCGCCACGCCGCTGAACGCGCGTCCCAGCAGGCCGCCACCCAGGTGGGGCTCGAAATCGCCACGCGGACCACCGAAGGCAGGGTTCAGCAGGCGGTGTCCAATTACGGTGGACTGGGAGCGTCGCTCGGCCTGTTGCTTCCCTATTCGCGCAAGCACGAATCCGAAGCCGACAAGATCGGCGTCGACCTTATGGTCAAGGCGGGTTACCGCGCAACGGAAGCGGTCGCCCTGTGGGAAAATATGTCAGCGCAGAAAACCAGTGCGCCGCCGCAGATATTGTCGACCCATCCGTCGGACCAGACCCGCATCAACGATCTGAAAGCCTATATCGCCGCGAAGGGATATAAATAATACCCGTGGCATAAAGGCAAATTCGGGCTTGATCACGGGGCCTTCACGCGTTAGAGACACGCTCCTTGCGATGACGTGCCGTCTTAGCTCACTTGGTAGAGCGCCAGATTGTGGCTCTGGAGGTAGCTGGTTCGAAACCAGCAGACGGTACCATCGCCAGAGACTCTGCATGAGTGACGGCTCATAAGCCCGAACGCCTTTAAGCCGACATGCCGCATGCCTCCCTTCGCCGGAATTGGTCAGGCGACGGCAGGTCCTTCTTCTGCCGGCGCAATCCATGGCCCATCCTGAAGCATCCCTACTTGTCGTCGGTGGCGGTATCACCGGCCTTTGCATTGCCGTCGTCGCACAGGCAAAGGGGTTTCGTGTTCGCGTTGTTGCAAGTGATGACGTGCGGGCAACGGCCTCCGGGGTCGCCGCCGGAATGATCGCGCCGGCGTTGGAAGCCCTGGGCGAGATTGAGCCAGAGGTGGCATTTGGCCGCCTGCAGCGGGCGCAGCAGGCCTGGATGGATTTGTTCGATCTTTGGCCTGCCGGTCTTCAGGAAGCGCTTGAGACAGCCCGGAGCGGGGCGCGCAGCCGCTACGTCTGGTACCAAAGCGATAATCTGAGCGACATCACGACACCGCGGCTTAAGGCGATGGGCGTGCCGTTCGCGGCCCTGACCGATGCGCAACTCGAAGGCATTGCCGGTGACATGGACGGCGTCGAGGTCGCCGGCGACTGGCTTCTGCACGCCGAAACCGTCCTTGAAGCGCTTGGCGCCCATATCACTGCCAGGGGCGGGGCTTTCACGGCGGCCCGCGCCACGGCGGTCACGGCGACGACGGTCACGCTCGAATCGGGAGAGGTCCTGACGGCCGATCACGTCGTTGTCGCGGCCGGCTTTGCCGCCAGGTCACTTTCCTCCTCGGTCCCTTCGCTTGCCCTGCTTGAGCCGGTCAAAGGCCATTTGCTCAATCTCAAGGGCCGGGGCGGGCAGG
>CAMLLA010000124.1 GCA_946480525.1 uncultured Asticcacaulis sp.
GGCGCACTGCCTTCCGGATACAAAAACGGCCCGTCCATCGGACGGGCCGTTTCCTTTTGCGGCTGTGCGACAGCCTATTTCTTCTCGATCACATAGATGGTGCGTGGAGGGCCATCGACCTGACTGCCGTCCGCGCGTGTGGCACGGATGGCGATCGTATGTTCGCCGGGTGTCAGCGCGCCTTGCGGGAACTTGTAGTCGAACTGGAGGTTCGGCCAGTTCGGGTCGTACTTCATGACGTCCGGTGTCGGCGATTCCTTGGTATCGAGGTGGTAGCGCGTCGGAATGACCGTCTTGCCGTCCAGCACGATATCGACCCTGGTGAGACCGGCAGGGTCGGCCGCCATGCCATAATGGTTACGGTCGTCGCCGGTCTTCATGAAGCGGGCGCGGCCGGGGCTGGCAATATAGAGCTGCGGGATCAGAGGGCAGGGCGCCGACGCGTCGGCCCGCGGCTGGGAACGGACGCGCGCCGTATAGAAGCTGATCAGGGTGCGGCCTGGCGGCAGGGCGGTTTGTTTGAACGGCTCGATGTCATCGAACGACGCGCAGATCCGGCGATAGACGTCGATGTCCTCCTGGACGTGCAGCAGATAGTCGGGCTCGTTCATGGCGATGACGACGCCCTTGCCGGCGCGGTCGCGTTGCAGGGATTCGAGGTCGAGTTTCCAGGCGTGACGCGCGACGACGAAGCGCGCCACGATGTCGTATGGGTCACCCAGTGTATAGACGCGGCGTCCTTTGTGACCATCCGCCGGGAACTCCAGATGCACGGCGCTGATGTGACCCGATGTGGCGATGGCGATGTCTGGGCCGAAGCGCGCCCTTGCCCGGGCCTCCGCTGCCGCGAGATCCGGTTCCAGCAGGCTCCAGTTCTCGTTCTTCAGGATGTTATGCTGGCGTTCCGAGTAGGGAATTTCCGCCGAATGGCGGTACTGCCATTGATAGATGCTGGCGACGATGCCGATGGCCAGAGCCAGCAGTGGCCCCGTGGCGATCAGGACGGCGCGGATATTGCGGTTCATATGGCTTGCGGCTGCGTCGGCAAAGGCGATCAGTACGCCCGGCACATAAGGCAGCAACGGCAGGTAGGCCATGAATGGCCAGTGCGGCATGACCTTCTTGTTCACCAGGGTCTGGAAGACATAGAAGACGAAGATGATCGCCGTCTGGTAGCCCAGCATGGCGCCCGGCGTTCCGCGGTCCCGGGACAGCGACACCTTGCCGGCGGCCACCAGCGCGATGAAGAACAGCGGCGTCGTGATGCCGAGCTGGGTCATCAGGAAGCTGAGGATACGGCCGATATCCGGATCGAAGCGCGGCCGGTTGACGACGTGAAACTGGATGGCCGGCCAGTCGTTGCCAGCGTTGTAGATAAGAGCCGGCACCAGGCCCAGGACAGCCAGGCCTGCGGTAATATAAGGGCCCGGCTGCGCCCAGAAGGTGCGGCCCCGCTTGTCGACCAGCATGTAGACGACGACGGCAAGACCGGGGATGAGGAAGCGGAAGTGGACCAGTTGGCCAAGGCCTGCGCAGACGCCCGCCCATATCCACCACTTGTGGCGCTTGTACAGCGAGGTTTCGGTTGTGGCGTCCTCACCGAAGGCGCGCACCAGGCAGCCCAGCATCAGGACGAGCAGCAGCTGCAGGGCGCCTTCCGGATAGAAGATGGTGCCGTTCAGTGCCGATGGCGGCAGCAGCAGCGAGATGATCGCCGCCCAGATGGCGTTGCGCCGGGTCGTCAACGGTGTCGCCATGAAGTAGACGGCGAAGGGAATGGCCGTCGCTATGGCCAGGGCGACGATACGCAGAGGCCAGACCTGCCAGCCGAAGATCGAGGTGATGATCTTGGCCAGCCACGGGAAGCCCGCCGGAATGTCCGGATAGCCGAAATCGAAATATTCGCCCGAAACCACGAAGTGGCCTTCTTCCCAGATGACGTGACTGATCAGGCCGATATAGAATCGCCAGATGGTCATGACGGCAACGAGGATCAGACCCGCCTTCAGCAGGGTATTGTCGTCGCCGAACAGCTGCTTGCGTGGTCCGCTCTGCGCCACGGGCAATTCGTCGAGTTCGTAGTATTTCGGATCGGCCATCGTTCCCCCGTGGAATCTGGAGGGGCGACTATATCAGCCAATTCGCTGAGCGAAAGAGCCGTTGCTGTCAGCCGCCGATCGGCTCGCGCACGGCATTGCCGACGGTATAGTCGGCAGCAACGCGGACATCACGCAGGTGACGGACGCGGCGGATCGATTCCTCGTAGAGCGGGTGCGCCTTGTAGGCACGGAAATCGTCGAGCGTTTCGAACTCGCCATAGACGATCACATCGATGTCGTTGGCCAGCTGGTCGATCTTTTCATTCAGCGATACTTCGAGGAGCTTCGCATGCGGGATCTGGGTAAGGACCGACAGGCCGCTGTGGATGGCGTTGAGATCGGCGCGATCCTTACAGCTGAACATAACGATGTGACGGATCATACGGGCCAGACGATTATTTCAAAGGCAGCTTTATTCAAGACAGCTGGGCCTTCTCCTTAAAGGCTTGGGCCGGGCCGTCAAGCGACTTGTTGCCGCAGGCTCAGGCGCCAACCTTCACGCGTCGGTGGCGCAGTCGGCCGTATGGCGGTGGGCAAGGCGCGGCGCGCTGTAGTTGATGGCGTGGGCCGCGGCCACCAGCAGTGCGCCGAAGACGCTCAGGGGCGTTTCATAGTCGTGCAGGGCCGAAATGAAGGCGGCCGAGGCCAGCAGGAAAAGCCCGCCGGCCATCGGCACGGTGACTTCGGTCTTGAGCCAGGCGTTCGACTGCTGCACGGCCAGGACGCTGGTCGGGATGGCCATGAGAACGAGCGCGGCATGGACCCAGTCGTTCTGGGCAAAGGCGCCGAACATGGGCAGGGCCGCGAGGACAAACGGAAGCAGAAGACAATGAGCGACGCACAGGGCCGAAAGACCCATGGATGCGATGTCGAGCCACTTGCTTTTGATAGGAGTCATCTGCCGTTTCCTGTGGCTACTGCAAATATGTTATACCGTAACTCTTGGCAAGAGGGCGCGAGGCAATTTTCGTCGCGACGCCGCATTTGTTACATTATAACATATCTAGGGGCAAGCCAGAATCTGGCAGCATGCAAATTTATTTCAGGTAGGGCCGGATTTCGGGGCGTTGCGCCACCCAGGTATCGACTGCCAGCTTGCCAAAATACGCGGAGCCCGCCGGACCGAGGTGGGTATAGTCGAAGGCTTGCTTGTCCGACTTCGTACCTTGCGACGCGTCGCTGAAAACGGCAGGAACCGACGTGCCGGTGGCTTCGGTGTCCAGGACATTTTGCGGAATGGGCTCACCGGCCATGCGATTGGCGGCCGGCAGGCCCATTTCCTGGACGGCTCTCTGGCTGGCGTCATAGAAATCAACGACCTGATAGCCGCGGTCCCTGGCCACCAGCTTGATGGCCGTCGCCCAAGGCAGGAGGTCGGCGCGTAGCTTGCCGTCCTTGAACCAGCGCTGGGTCAGGGGCGTGACATAGACCGGCACGGCGCCGGCGGCAGTGATGTCGTCGCCGAAGGTGCGCATGTTGAGCGGAAACTCGGTTTTGATGTCGGTGTGACGCTCCGGCTTGGACGAGCCGTCATTGTGTCCGAAGCCGATCCAGACATAGGTTTTTGAATAGGCGGCATTGTTGCGCATCTGTTCGACCGCCTTGTCCCACAGTCCTTCGGCGCGATAGCTCTTGGAGCTGCGGCCGCCGCGCGCCAGATTGATGCAGGTTACTTCAGGCTTGAACTGCGCGCAGAAGCCATCGCCGTAGCCCGCCTTGTTGGTCATGGTCGAATCGCCAATCATGATGATGCGAATGGGCTTGAGCGGTTCGGCGTGCGCGGAAGCAGCCCAGGTGACGGCAGGCAGGGCAAGGACGAGAAGGGCGAGTGCGGTACGGCGGATCGGCATGGGGTTTCCCTGTTTATGTGCTTTCAACGGCCTGGGCCTGAGAGTCTGTCGCTGCCGGGCTTGACCTAAACCGTAACCGGACTACATACATATCTTCGCGAACCTGAGAGGCAGCCAATGCATATAGAAATCTGGTCGGATGTCATCTGTCCGTTCTGCTACATCGGCAAGACGCAGCTGGACGCGGCGTTGAAAGACATCGGCGTCACGGCGCGGATCGAGCACCGCGCGTTCCGCCTGATGCCCGGCGACGCAGTGGCGCCCGTCGAGGAGATGTTCGCCAAAAAATACGGCCAGTCGCCGCAGCAGGCGCAAGCCACGATGCGCAATGTCGAAGCGGCGGCGGCGAACGAGGGCCTTGAGTTTCATATCGCCGGCACGCTGACGGGCGATACGGTGGATGCACACAAGCTGCTGCTCCTGGCCGGGGACAAGGGCGTCCAGCCCCAGGTGCTCAATCGGCTGTACCGGGCCTATTTCACCGAAACGCGCAATGTCTTCAACCGTGACGCCCTGCTCGATCTGGCGGTCGACGCGGGACTGGACCGTACAGAGGCGGGGCAGGCGCTCGATTCGGCCGAACTGGCGGCGCGCGTGGCGGCGGACCAGCGCACGGCCCAGACCTTCGGTGTGCGTGGTGTGCCTTTCGTTGTCATAGACCGCAAATTCGCCGTATCGGGTGCGCAGGGAAAAGCGAACTTCGTCAAGGCTTTGCAGGCAGCAATCGCCGAGACGCCGGCTGTCGTGGAAGGTGACGGCGCGGCCTGTGACATAAATGGCTGCGATCCCGCATAAAAATAAAAAGCAGTTGCGATTGGCGCGGGGGAAAGTGCGGCCTATATAGGGCCAAATCACAGGTTTGCCGCGATAAGTGCGGTTGAGCCACTGCACGTTTTTCCCATCGCTTCGAAAGCTTCGATATGAGTCCCGCGCCTGCGCCGCAAGCCACCCAGACCAAGCCTTTTCCAAAGCCCAAGCCCAAGTTCCAGGAAACCCTGGCCTTTCTCAATCCCTATCTCTGGCCAAAGGAGCGGGCCGACCTGAGGCTGCAGGTGGTTTGGGCGCTTTTGTTCATGCTGCTGGGTAAGCTGCTCACCGTCGCCATTCCCTATACCTATAAATGGGCGACCAATGCCCTGACCGATGCGGATCGCAGCGTTACCTTCTGGGGCGTGCTGGCCGCGGGTCCCATCGTCCTGGTCATCGCCTACGGTGTCGCCCGCATGATGTCGCAGATTCTCAACAATATTCGCGACGCCCTGTTTGCCGCGGTCGGGCAGCACGCCGTGCGCGGCCTGGCCAACCGCGCCTTCGGCCACCTGCACAACCTGTCCCTGCGCTTCCATTTGCAGCGCCGCACCGGCGGGCTGTCCCGCGTCATCGAACGCGGCAAGAACGGGATCGAGACCATCATCCGTCTGTCGATGATGGTCGGCATTCCGACGGCGGTGGAATTCGTCCTGACCGCCGTCATCCTGTGGATGCAGTTCAACATCTGGTACGTCGTCGTCGTCGCGGTGACGGTCGTCATCTATGTCTGGTTCTCGATCGTGGCGTCGAACTGGCGCATCTCGATCCGCAAGGACATGAACGAGGCCGATTCCGACTCGATGTCGAAGGCGGTCGATTCGCTGCTCAACTTCGAAACGGTCAAGTATTTCGGCAACGAGCAGCTCGAAGCCGACCGCTACAACCGCGCTACCGGCATGTACGAAAAGGCGGCGATCAAGACCTACACCTCGCTGGCATGGCTCAATATCGGCCAGGCGGTGATCTTCTCGATCGGCATGGCCATTGTCATGCTGATGTCGGCGTGGGAAGTCGCCAATGGCCGCCAGACGGTCGGTCACTTCGTCATGGTCAACGCCTTCATGATGCAACTGGCCATTCCGCTGAACTTCATCGGTACGCTCTACCGCGAAATCTCGACCGGCCTCGTCGACATGGATGCGATGTTCACCCTGCTGGATGAGCCCAAGGAAGTCGTCGATGCGGCGGACGCGAAGGAACTGAGCGTGGCCGCCGCCGCGGTCTCCTTCAAGGACGTCCGTTTCTCCTATGATCCCGACCGCGAAATTCTTAAGGGCGTCAGCTTCGATGTGCCGGCCGGCAAGACGGTCGCTATCGTAGGTCCCTCGGGCGCCGGCAAGTCGACCATTTCGCGCCTGTTGTTCCGCTTCTATGACGTCAAGGGCGGATCGATCGAGATCGATGGCCAGGATATCCGCACGGTCACGCAGTCGAGCTTACGCCACGCCATCGGCATGGTGCCGCAGGACACGGTGCTGTTCAACGACACGGTCGCCTACAATATCGGCTACGGCAAGTTCGGCGCCTCGCGCGAAGAGGTCGAGGACGCCGCCGAACGCGCCCAGATCGCTGGCTTTATCGCCTCGCTGCCCAAGGGCTACGACACCGAGGTCGGCGAGCGCGGGCTCAAGCTGTCGGGCGGTGAGAAGCAGCGCGTCGCCATCGCCCGCACCCTTCTGAAGTCGCCGCCGATCCTCATCCTCGATGAAGCGACCTCGGCGCTCGACACCCACACCGAGCGGGAGATCCAGGCGTCGCTGGATGACGTCTCGCGTAACCGCACGACCCTTGTCATCGCCCACCGCCTGTCGACGGTTGTCGGCGCCGACGAGATCATCGTGCTGAAGGACGGCGTCGTGGCCGAACGCGGCAAGCATCATGAACTGATGGCGCTGAACGGCATCTATCACTCGATGTGGGAGCGTCAGCGCGCCGCCGATGCCGCCCGCGAAAACCTGGCCAAGGTGGTGGCCGAGGTCGAGTAGGATCTCGCTATTATTGCAGACATTAAAACGGCCCTGGCAGCTCTCCCTGCCAGGGCCGTTTTTGCCAGTCCCTTTACGCATCGCCTCTCACACGATGCATACGGGTCTGGGCGTTCTCCACCCGTGTTAGTGTACGGCAGCCGCCGACGTCGTCGTCGTGGTCGTCGTTGTCTCGGCAGCGGCCGGGCTGGCGGCTACGCCGGCGTCAGAAGCCGTAGCCGAAGCCGCCGGGTCAGCCGCCATCGGATCGGCGACGACCGAGGTCGTTTCCGTCGAGGTTTCGGTGGTGGTGTGGGTGTCTTCCGTCTTGGTGCAGGCGGTGACGGTCAGGGAGGCAGCGACGGCAGCCAGAATGGTCAGCTTGATGGAGGTCTTGCGCACGGGAGGTTTCCTTCTTCACAAAGAAGTGAAACTTATGACTGAGCCGGCGTTGTGAAGCGGTAAGTCAGACGCGTCATTTTGATAAAATTTCGATAAGGGCTTACTGACACATGGCCATGATTGAGCCGATGTCGGCCAGAGATGCAATCGAACTGTCGTTGACGCCCCGCTCCTGCGCCACACGCTCCAGCATGATCCCCTGCGCTGCATCGGGACCGCTGAAGTCGTAAGCCGGATCCCTCTGGGCCTCATCCAGACTGATATACACCGCGCCCTCAGCCTCGAGTGTCGCCAGAATCTGAGGCATCATTTCGCCGGTAAACGCACCAATGTGGACCAGCAGCACGTAGGGAATGTCGCGACCATAGAGTCTCTGTGACAAGGTACGCGACCGCCTGATGGCGACCACGACATCACCCATGTATTTTTCGCGCAAGGCCACAATGGCGGCTTGATCGCCTTTGGCAACGCAACGGGCATATGCATCGGTATAGGCCCAGTCGTTGAAGTTCATCGTTACATCTGCGATTCTGTAGCCCTTGCTCTTCACATACTGCATGATCTCGTTGTGGGTGGCATCGGTGCCGGCGCTGAGATTGGGGAAGCGCAGCCAATGCCAGTCCTCGTTGCCCATAAGCGAACTCAGAACAGGTTCGTTTCCGTCGATGTCGGCTTTGACGGCTTCGACCGGGTTTTGTGAGGCATTCAAATGGCCATAGCCATGATTGCCAAGAGGGTGTCCCGCCGCTCGCCATGCTTCGAGCACGCCGATGGCCGACGGATCCGCCTCCAGACTCTTCCCGTTGATGAAGCCCCAGGCCTCCCTGACGCCGTGCGCCTTGAACGCTGCCAGGAAGTTGTCGGCCACCTGCTGACGCGTGGTTCCCGGCGGCAGGGCGCCCTGGATGGTCAGATCGTCCACCGTGATGGACACCTCGAACCTTCTCGTGTCCTGCGCAAAGGCCACCCCGCTGACCAATGTCACAGCCAGAACGGCGGCCAGTAAACGGGAAAAGGTCATGGTGTCTCCTCGGATTGGCGCCGGATGCCTGCGGGTTTATCAGCTTGGGCTGATGTTTCCCTTTAAAGTCATGCGACAGTTATTGTGTCTCTGCTCTATAGCGCGATCTATTTTACACTTGAAATTTAATTTCATATGTGACACCTGCTTTTGTCAAGGCGCCCAGGTTCGGTGTGACTCACAGTTGCGATCTAAGATTTTGATTTTGGCCGATATTTTTGGCGAGACCGCTTACACTTTGGCTGCGCCGAGCTTCGTTTCGCCATATCGTTCTAAGGGAGCGCATACGTGAACCTGTCACGCCGTAATCTGGTAAAATCCCCCTTGGTTCTCGCCACGATGTCGGCGGCCGGGCTGGGTGCGGCCGTCGATGTGCGGGCGCAGGCCGGCGCGACGGGGCGGCGCGACATTATCGACCTGTGGCCGCATCCGCCTACCGGCGCCCTGCATCCGGACATGCCAGAGGTGGTCGAACAGACCTCAACCAGTCCAGGCTATAGCAGCAGGCGCACGAAGGGGATTTCAAAGCCCTATATGATTGCGCTCCCGGCGGCCCAGCCCAACGGCTCGGCCATGCTGATCATCCCGGGAGGCGCCTTCGAGTGGAATTATTTCGAGCACGAAGGCTATTATATCGCCGACATCCTGGGCCGCGCGGGCATTACCTGTTTTGTGCTGGTCTATCGCCTGGCTCAGGATGGGTGGCGTGACCCGGTAAGGGTCGGTCCCGCCGACGCCCAGCGGGCGATGCGTGTTATCCGCGCCAATGCCAGGCGCTTCCACCTCGATCCGGCGCGCGTCGGCGTCGTGGGATTCAGCGCCGGTGGCTTTCTGACGACAACCCTCGCGACGCGGCATGCGGCAAACCTCTATGCGCCGGTTGACGAGGCGGATCAGCTCAGCGCCCGGCCACTGCTTGCGGCGCCGATCTACCCCGTGCAAAGCGTCGATCCTGCCTATGCCTATGGCGGCGTCGCGCCTTCACTGTTTGGCGGCTTGCCTACGGCTGCGCAAATACGGGAGTGGTCACCGGATCTCAACGTCACGCCGGCCGCGGCGCCGACCTTCCTGGTGCACGCCGGGGACGACAATGCGGTGCCCGTGGCGAACGCGCTGCGGCTTCGTGATGCCATGGTCGCAGCCAGGGTGACGGTGGAGACCCACCTGTTCGCCCACGGCGGTCATGGCTTTGGCGTGGGTGGGCAACCGGGCAATCCAGACGGTCCATGGCTGCCTTTGCTGCTTAACTTTGCGCGACGGGAAAAGCTATTCGTCTAGGGCCTGATGCGTTCACTTCGGCCCGGGCGTCAGTCGCGTGAGCTACTGCGCGACCCAGCCGCCGTCCATGCTGAGCGGGGCGCCGTTGATCTGGCTGCCGGCGTCCGAACACAGGAAGACAGCCAGGGCGGCCACCTGTTCGGCCGTGACGAACTGCTTGGTCGGCTGGGCGGCCAGAAGCACGTCGCGGATGACCTGTTCCTCGGTAATGCCGCGCGCCTTGGCCGTATCCGGGATCTGCTTTTCGACCAGGGGCGTCTTCACATAGCCGGGGCAGATAGCGTTGCAGGTGATGCCGAATTCGGCGCCTTCCAGTGCGATGGTCTTGGTAAAGCCCAGCAGGCCGTGCTTGGCGGCGACATAGGCCGATTTGAACGGTGAGGCGACCAGGGCGTGGGCCGAAGCGATATTGATGATCCGCCCCCACTTTTTCGCCTTCATGTCGTCGAACACCAGGCGCGTGGTGTGGAAGGACGCCGTCAGATTGAGCGCGATGATCGCATCCCACTTTTCAGGCGGAAAGGTTTCGATCGGGGATACATGCTGGATGCCGGCGTTGTTGACCAGCACATCGACCCCGCCCAGCTTGTCCTGCGCGGTAAAGATCAGTGACTTGATAGCGTCGGGTTTCGTCAGGTCGGCGCCGTCGAACAGCACGGCAAC
>CAMLLA010000125.1 GCA_946480525.1 uncultured Asticcacaulis sp.
CGAGACCTGCCTGGCGGGTGCGGCGACGCCTGAGCAGGCCACCGACTGGCGCCATCTGGCGGACTGGCTGGGGTGCGGCGATGGGCCGGTGACCAGAGCCGATATCGACCGGCTGATCGAAGCCCGTCTCGGGTTTTTGAGGCGCGCCAATGGCAGTCCGTTTGACGCCGCGAAGCTGCCACCATCCGACATCTGCGATATTTTCGAGCGCCTGTCGCCGGCAGCAGCGGCCATCGACAAGATGGTCGTGCAGAAGCAGAAGCGCGATACCACCGTACCGCCGGCCAGGGGCATGGATAGGATGGCGGGCATTGTCATTAGTGGCATCATCGGCCTTGTCTTCATATCGATCTTCTGCGTGTTGCCGCAGGGCAATCTCACACCGGAAGCCCTTGGCTACGCGATGGGCAGCGCGACTGTGCCTGTACTGATCGCAGGACTGATCACCAAGCTGATCAAGGGCGGGACAGTGTTCCGCCCGTTGACCGATGGAGCCATCTTCGCGGCCGTGGTCGGAGGGCTCACGGTGCTGGCCGCCCAAGGCAGCGCGAGTTCAGAAGGCGCGCTGGCAGCGTCAGTGGCGACCGTCGGCGCTGTTGTATCAGCAGTCGGCACCTTCATCTTGACGGCGATGGTGACCGGCATCATCACATTGCTTGCGCCAAAGCCGAAGCCAAGCCACGTCAGGCGCTCAGAGTGGTTTTAAGCCAAACCGCTGCACACTTTTTGGCATATCACTCTAAGGCCGATAGGTCTGTGCAAGCGCCGTAAATGCTGCGATCTGCTGCGCCTGCCAGGCGGCGTCGCGTTCGAGGTCCTCAGCCATAATTTCCGCAACGCGCGGCGCAGCATGTATTGCAGCATTGGCGTCGAGAAACAGCATGCGTAGCCGCCGCGCCAGAACATCCTCGACCGTCCGCGCCTGCTCGAAGCGCACCGCCCAGCGCACCTCGGCCTCGACATAAGGCAGCCCCGGATGCAGCAAGGCCGCCGCTCCGGGAAGCGCTCGTATCTGCGCCGCGTCAGAGCCATAGACGCGCCAATGGTCGTCATCCGCCGTGGTCGTCCAGCCATGGAGATGCAGGTCTTCCGTCCGGCTAGGCGTGAGCGTGAGACCCGCCACGGCCGCCGCGCGATCAACGGCGTCCTGACCCATGCGGCGGCAGGTCGTCCATTTGCCGCCCGTCAGTGTTATCAGGCCTGAGTCAGAGACGACAATGACGTGGTCGCGCGCCAGTTTCTTGCTGTCTTTCGTTGCCGTGTCGCGCACCAGGGGCCGCAGCCCGGCAAAAACACTAAGCACATCGCTGCGCTGCGGCGCCGGGCCGAGATAGCTGGCGGCCGTGCGCAGGATAAAGTCGATCTCTTCTTCCAGCGCCCTGGGCTCCAGGGCGATGTCCGGCACCGCCGTATCCGTGGTGCCGATCAGGGTCCGGCCATGCCACGGCACGGCGAACAGCACCCGGCCGTCTTCGGTGCGCGGCACCATAAGCGCAGCATCGCCGGGCAGGAAGTCACGGCCGACAACGATATGCACGCCCTGGCTGGGTGACAGCAGAGGCGCAGCATCCGCGTCATCGAGATGCCGGACCGTGTCGGCGAAAATGCCCGTGGCGTTGACGACAACGCGGGCATGTACCTCATGGGTGTCGCCGGTTTCGACATCGTTGAATCGCACACCGGTCACGCAACCTTCCGTCTTCACAAAGCCCATTACCGGTGCAGCATTCAAGGCCACGCCGCCCGCATCTTCGAACGTGCGCATCAGTGCGATGGCCAGGCGGCTGTCGTCGAACTGGGCATCGAAATAAAGGACGCCACCCTGCAGTCCGTCAGGTTTTAATGTGCGCATATGCTGCATCGCCGCCTTGCGGTCGAGCAGGCGGCTTGAGCGCAGATTGAGCGTACCCGCCAGCAGGTCGTAGAGCTTCAAACCCGTGGCATAGAACGGCAGGCGCCAGGGCTCATAGGCGGCGACGACAAAGCCGAGATCACGAACAAGGTGCGGCGCATTGCGCTTGAGGATGCCGCGTTCGTGCAATGATTCCATGACCAGCCGGACATTGCCCTGGGCAAGATAGCGCACCCCGCCATGGATCAGCTTGGTCGAGCGGCTGCTGGTGCCCTTAGCGTAGTCGTGCGCTTCGAGCAGAAGCGTGGATGCGCCGCGCGTTGCCGCTTCCAGTGCGGTGGCGAGGCCCGATGCACCGCCGCCGATAACGACGACGTCCCAGACGCGATCGGCGGTAGCGGCCTTGAGAATTTCAGGACGCGGATCGCTCACTGCGCCCAGCCCGCGCTGCGGCGTACAGCTTCGCGCCACCGCTCCATGCGCCCGGCGCGTTCGTCGGCGCTCATATTGGGCTCAAAATGCCGGTCTACCTGCCACTGGCTGGCCAGGGCATCCGCCGAGTCCCAATAGCCGACCGCAAGCCCGGCCAGATAGGCGGCGCCAAGCGCCGTCGTCTCGATGATCTTCGGCCGTACCACCGGTACCCCCAGGATATCGGCCTGGAACTGCATGGTCAGGTTATTGGCGCTGCCGCCGCCGTCGACACGCAGTTCCTGCAATTTGATACCGCTATCCGCCTGCATGGCCTCCAGCACCTCGGCCGACTGAAACGCGACGGCCTCCAGCGTGGCGCGGGCAATGTGCGCCCTGGTCGAGCCACGAGTCAGCCCCAAAAGCGTGCCGCGCGCGTGCGGGTCCCAGTGTGGTGTCCCAAGGCCGACGAAGGCGGGGACGAAATAGACGCCATCAGACGTGTCGACCGACCTGGCCAGGGGTTCAATTTCAGATGAGGAGCGGATAATGCCCAGCCCATCGCGCAACCACTGCACGGCGGCGCCGGCGATAAACACCGAACCTTCCAGCGCGTAACTGCGCTTCCCGCCGACCTCCCAGGCCAGCGTGGTCAGGAGCTTGTTCTGGCTCGGCACCGCCTCATCGGCCGTGTTCATCAGCATGAAGCAGCCGGTGCCATAGGTGTTCTTGGCCATGCCGCGCTGGGTGCAGATCTGCCCGAAGGTCGCCGCCTGCTGGTCTCCCGCCATGCCGGCGATCGGTATGCGCGCACCCAGAAGACCTTCGGCGGTCCGGCCATAGACTTCGCTGTTGCTGCGGACCTCGGGCAAAATGCTGCGCGGCACGTTGAGAATTCCCAGCAGTTCGTCGTCCCATTGCCCGGCATGAATGTCGTACATCAAGGTGCGGCTGGCGTTCGAAGCGTCGGTTATGTGTAACCCGCCTCCGGTCAGGTTCCACACCAGCCAGGTATCGATCGTGCCGAAGGCCAGTTCGCCGCGCTCGGCTTTCGCCCGCGCGCCTTCGACATTGTCGAGCAGCCAGCGCACCTTGGTGCCGCTGAAATAGGAGTCGAGCAGCAGGCCGGTCTTTTGCCGGAAGACCGGCTCGTGGCCTGCGGCGCGCAAAGCTTCGCAGTCGGCTGCCGTGCGCCGGTCCTGCCAGACAATGGCATTGTGGATCGGCCGGCCCGTCGCGCGATCCCAGATGACCGTCGTTTCGCGCTGATTGGTGACGCCGATGGCGGCGATGTCGGAAGCCTTGAGGCCCGCACCGGCCAGGGCTTCGCCTGCCACGCCGATCTGGGTGCTCCAGATTTCGCGGGCATCGTGTTCAACCCAGCCAGGCTGCGGGAAAATCTGGCGGAATTCCTTTTGCGCGACACGGCAGATGTTGCCTTCGCGGTCGAAGACGATGGCGCGGCTGGAGGTCGTGCCCTGGTCGAAGGCAAGGATATATTCCGGCATAACAATCTCTCCGCGTCGGCCCAAGCGAATGTGGAGAGATTGCCGGCCTTAGTCAAATCACTGCGTAGGCCCCTGTGCGATCAGGTCGCGGCGCAGATCCGGCACCACCTTGGCCAGTTCGCGCGCCACCAAAGCTGCAAAAACGTCCGCACCGTTGCGGCCGACGTGGGTATAATCGAAGCTGAGCTTGGCCTGTCCCATTGGCTCGGTCGCATCGCGGATCTGGGCCTCGGTCAGCGGTGCGGCATTGGGCGCCGGCGCGACGCCCGTCGACGCGGCGATCGTCGTGCCGGTCTTGCCTGCTTCAAGGACCTGCGGCGACGGCGGCTTCTGAGCATAGGCCATGGACCCGACCGGACCGGCAGCCTTCACGGCTTCCTGCGAGCGGGCATATAGATCGACCAGCGGCACGTTCATCTCGGCGGCGACTTTCCGCGTCGCTTCGGCCCATTGCGCCAGGTCGTCCTGAAGCTTGCCGTTCTCGAACCCCCGGCGCGTCAGGGGCGTGACCAGGACCGGAACAGCCCCTGCCGCGCGTGTCTCTTCGACGTAACGCTTCAGGTTTTGCGGAAATTCGGTGGCGAGGTCGGTGGACCGGCCAGGCTTGCCCGGCTGGTCGTTATGCCCGAACTGGATCAACACATAGGTCTGGGCAAATCCGCCCGACTTCATTTCGGCCAGTGCGATATCCCATGAGCCTTCGGCGCGATAGTTGAAGCTTGATCGCCCACCCCTGCCAAGATTGACGCAGGCGACGAACGAAGAGAGATGGTGGCCGCAAAAGCTGGGACCCCAGCCGCCCAGGACCGCCACGGTCGAGTCACCGACCAGGATGACCTTCTTGGCAGTGATCTTCTTGATCTGGGCACGCGCTTCGGCATCGGTCAGGACGGGTGCGGCGGGTGTGGTTTGGGCGAGTGCCGGCCCGCCGAGCGCGGCAATGATGGCGGCAAGCGCAGCGGTTTTCAGGAATCGTGTCATGGTCTCACCTCGTCAGCCAGTTGAGTGCATTGATCAGGTATCGTTGTTGCAGCGGCGCAACCATGTCCGGCAGGCGATGGACGATGATCCTCATGCCCGCTTTTTCGACGGTAAAGGTCGCCGCGCCGTTTTGGCGGTCGTGGTCGCGGCTATAGGCGGCGATGACCTCGATGCCGGTCCCGTCGATCAGCAAGCCGTTGGACGGCTCACCCGGGATCTGGTGCAGGACGCTGGTCGCCTGATCGGCGGGGATGCCGTCGAACAAGGCATGCGCCCTCAGATAGTTCCAGTTGCCCATCCAAGGCGCGCGAAGGTTTCCGACCTGTCCGGAATAACTAAACAATTGCAAGCCGGAGAGCTGTTTGGCCACGCCGTCAGCCAGGCCGTCCTCCGGCACCATGGCCAGCAGTGGTGTGCCCGCCTTGACGGCGGCTAATACATCGGCAGGCAGTTCACCCGGAACGACGACCGGCTTTTCGCCCTTCTTCGGCTGGGCTTCCAGGCCGGTCTGTTCAGCGATCTGGCGGCGCTCGATCTCTTCGGCTTTCAGACCCGAAGCGATGATGGCGTCGTATGTGACACCGCCTTTGAAGTCTTCGAACGCCACGCCGTCGATCCCAGCCAATTGTGCGCGGAAGGACTTGGCGACACCCGACACACCGATGCGCAGGGCCTTCTTGAAGGCGGGCTTGGTGTCCGTCATCCAGATTTCGCGCGTAAAGGTCGAACCCCACATACCCGGAATTTCCAGCGTAATCTTGTGCAGGCCTGATTGCGTCAGGGCCGGCGTTGCGACCTTTTCAGCCAGCAGATAGCTGAACTGATCGTTCACATGTTGCGGCACAGGATATGTGGCGATCTCGACCGACTTGCCGTCGGGTGTCACGAGGCTGAGTTTCAAGCTGCCCTTGAGCTGCCGGTCGGTGTCATTAAGCAGCCAGATATCGAGCTCCGCTGCCTCACCGGCGGCAAAGGCCAGCTTGCGCGTCTTGGCCACCGGCCGGACAGGCGTCAGGCTCGACTTGACCAGGTCGGGATTGGCCTTGAAATAGCGCAGGTTGTCGACGATGCCGGAATGGTTTTCGATCGCGGTCGTTTCCCAGCCGGAAATCGCCGCGATATCGACCGTGTCGCCGATACGGATATTCTCGCAATAATGCTGCCAGGCGTCATAGGCCTTGCGGCCGACCGACAGAAAGAGGCTTTCCGTTGTGGGAAAGGCTTTGCGGAAGTTCCACATATCGAGATATTCCGAAGTGTTGGCGATGATGACCTTGTGATCTTCAAGGTCGTAGGACTTGCCACCACGGGCCAGGATATCGGCGACCATCTTGACGTGATTGTCGGCGACGGCGCAGCCCTGCATCTCACCGAACTCGACGATGAACGGCCTGCCCGGCTGATAGTGGATGTAACTGTCCTTGCCCTGATAGAACCTGTCGTACCACTGGTCGCCGGCGCCCTGATGGTTCACCCACCAGCCGCCCCACTCTTCGACGTCCGAGCGATAGTAGTGATCGCTGTACGGCAGGTACATGGCCTGGGCCGCGCCACGCGCGACAAAGCCATCATTGAGGATGACGGTGCGCGACGGATCGGTGTCGTGGATCGCCTTCAGTACCGCCTGCACGTCGGGATTGGCGAGGTTTGCGCCGATCTCGTTTTGCAGGGTATATTGCACCAGCGACGGGTGCGAGCGGAAGGCCTTGGCCATCGCCACGCACTTTTCGACCATGAAGGCGCGACTGAAGATATCGGCTTCGGAAAGCGTCTCGCCGGGCTTAAGGTCTCTGGCGACGGCGTGGCGGCCACCACCTGGCTCCATAACGCGCAGCAGGCCAAGCTCGTCCTGCGCCGTAAAGACATCGTGCTTGCCGACATTGCGGTGGGCGTGCAGGGTGTTAAGACCTAGTGCCTTAGCGGCATCGACTTCGCGCCGCGCCAATTCAGGCGTCGGCCACATGCCATTATAGCCCCAGTAGCCCCACGAGATGGCCGAATAGAGCTTGATACGCTTGCCGTTCAGACGCAGCAGGGCATCGGTGCCGAGACCATCAATCGCAAACCAGCGGAAGCCGAAGCGCACTTCCTTTGTGTCCTTGCCCCAGCTCAGGCGCAGGCGATAGAGGTTGCGGTTCTCCAGGTCCCACAGCTTGGCTGCCGGCGCCGAAACACGGAAACGCACGGTCGCCAGACCGCCGGAAATATTCACATTTTCCAGAACAATATCGGCGGCCTGCGGACGGCCCTGATCGTCAAGCAATACAGCTTTTGCTGCACTCCTTTTTTCAGTGCTGAGCGCGACCTCCATATGACCGGTGACGACTTTCGCATCGGGCGTATTCAGCACCCAGGCATCGCGGATATAATGATCGAGCGGATGGACGCTCAGGGACATGCCACGATCGAGTCCGCCAAAACCGTGCGAGGCAAAGAACTTAAGCTTGCCCCACATCATGGTCGTCGAGTCGCGCCAGTCGTAACGGCCGCCCGGATTGGTGATACGGATCGCCAGCCGGTTGGCCTCACCCGGCTTCATGGCGGCCGTCAGATCGCAATCGAGCGGCAGTTCCGACATGATCGAATAGCCGACCAGTTGTTCGTTCAGGAACACCTCGGCGCGCAGCCGAGCGCCGCGAATGTGCAGCAGGACGCGCTTGCCCTTGGCATTGGCCGGGATATCGATATTGCGCCACCACCACGACACGCCGCGATAAGCGCCATTTTGCGGCACATCGTCGTCTTCGGCGTAACGGTATTCGTCGCCGGTATAGGGCCGGAGACCAAAGCGGCCCCAGAAATACTGCTCGACCGTTGCGGGAAGCGTCACGGTGACCTCGGGCTTCAGCGCCCCCCAGCCGCCGGTCGGCCCATTGACCGGCAAGGTCTTGAGATCGACCTGCGACGGCAGGTGGATGACATCGTCCTTCCATGTCGCCTCTTCGTCGATCCACAGGTTCCAGCCGTCATCGGGCACTGCCAGGTCAAATTGCTGCGCCTGGACGGGTGCAGCAATCGCCGCTGCACCGATACCGGCAGCGCCCAAAAATCCGCGTCTGCTGAGGTCGGTCATTTGGCATCTCCCATCCAGCTGCGGTCGGGGAAGACGGCTTCCAGCCGCCACTTGGCCGCGTCTTCGGCGGTCAGCATATCGGCCCAGAAGACCCGCGCCTTGTCGTTGGCGCCGGGCCCGGTCGAACCGAATTCGGCGAAGTGCGCGGTCGCATAGGTTTCCGTCTTGCCGGGCGTCCATTCGCGCCAGCCTTCGGGGTGGATACGGCCCTCGATTTTCGTATTCAGGAATACGACCTGGGCATAGGGCCGCCAGGCGCGGCCGAAATAGTAGGTGCCTTCACCCGCCGTCGTCACTGTGCAATGGTCGAAGACATAGGCTGTGGTTTCGGTTGCCGCCGTCCGGCTGTGAGCCGTTATGAATGCACCGTCGCGAGCAATGATGTGAATGGCGCAGCGATCGAAGAAGGCAAGGGCATTGCCGAAAATGAAGTCGACATGGCCTTCGATATAGCAGTCGCGATAGTACTGGCGGCTGGGTTGGGTCGGCTTCTTGCTGGCGGCGTAGAGCGTATCCTGCGCGCCCAGCAGGCGCACCTTGGTCAGCATCGCGCGATCGGACGTCAGATAAAGCGCGACAGCCTGCGACGGTTCCGGATTATTGAGGTGATAGTCGTTCTGCATCGTCAGGTTATGGGCGCGGAAACCATCGCCCGTGACGGTAAACGATGCCGACTTGCCGGTGCCGCCGGCCATCCTGGCGCTGTCGCCCCAGACCAGCACAACGTCTTCGGGCTTTTTGCCGGTACCGACGAGATGAACGTCGGTCTTGTTGAGCGACCACTTCTCGCGATAGGTGCCGGGCGCGATTTCGACCGTCCCGCCGGTGTCCGGCAGGGCGGCCAGCGCTTCGGTCACGGTCTTGTACTGCGAAGGTACGCGCAACGTTGGACGGGATTGCGCCCACGAAGGCGGGGACGCGACGGTGGCCACAGCGGCCACCGCCCCAACAAACAGACGACGAGTAATCATCCTACAGCGCCCTGTACTTGAAGGTCTTAAAGCGCGCTTCGCCGGTCCCGGTGGCGTAGAAGGCGGGCTTGAGCATCAGAAAGCCGCCGCGGACATTGTGGTGGTAGCCCGAAACTTCCATGCCGCGGTCAAAGCGTTTCCACGTCTGGCCATCGCTCGACGTATGGAAACTGACAATGTGGCGATTATTGCGCAGCCGCATCAGCATGCGCTTGCCATAAGGGTTGGCCGGGCGGCCGCGTTCGATGCCGTACTGGTGGGTGATGAAGCGATCCTTGTCGAAGCCAAGACCGGCATAGAGCTTCTGATCATAGAACAGCAGCAATCCGGCGCGCGCGCCCTCGTCGATCTCGATCTCCATTTCGATTTCGTAGGCCTGGTCGCCGACAACCGTCGTCAGCACCGAAGAAGAAGACGGCGCCTCGCCCGTGGCCTTCAGATGCAAGATACCGTTGCTGCGGCTGAGACGACTGGCCTCGTCGGCGGCCGGATTGAAGAAATTCCACTGGATGCCGTACTTGTCAGTCGAGAAGTCGTCCGACAGGGCCATGCCGTGGGCCAAAGCGCCGCCGTGCGGTTTCCCGCCTTTCGGCTTGGTGATCGGTTTGGACAGGTCGCCGCCGCCAAAGTCGAACCAGCCGTCGTTCGACCAGGTGACCGGCGCCAGCAGGGTCTGACGTCCCAGGGTCCAGAAGCCGTTTTCATAGCCGTGATAGACGCTCCACCACTCGGGTTCTCCAGAGTCTTTGGCGGGCCCTTCCACCAGCGTCGCATGACCGCGCGACCACCACTTTTCGTCAAGAGATGTCGTGCGCACCAGGGGGTTGCGCGGATGCTGTTCCCACGGCCCGTTGATCGATTTCGAACGCGCCGCAATGACCATGTGACCGGTCGGCGGGCCAGCCGTGCCGCCCACTGCCAGGATCAGATAGTAGTAATCGCCGTGGCGCGTGACCTTGGGACCTTCGGGCGCGAAGCCTTCGACATCCCAGTCATCAGGGTAGCGCCATGGATCGTAGACGTGCTCGGGCTCGCCGATGCGCGCCAGACCGTCCTCCGAAAGGCGCACGCGGTCACCACCCGACAGAAACAGCCAGCGCGATCCGTCTTCGCCGACGGCGTGGCCGGGATCGATGTGGGCAGGCAGGTCGAGATCGATCGGATCGGACCACGGCCCCTTGATATTGTCGGCCCAGATCACCCACGACGTCGTCCTGGAATCCGGCGCCGAGGTCTTCTAGATC
>CAMLLA010000126.1 GCA_946480525.1 uncultured Asticcacaulis sp.
TCATGAAGGCGGCCAGGAAGAACAGGCCGGCAGGAATGGCGCACGACGCCAGCATATAGCGCCAGCCCGTGGCATGCAGCCAGGTTTCATCGCCGCCGCCCATGCGCTGAATGTACAGGTTGACGACCGCGACCAGCAGGATGCCGCCGACAATGGCCAGTTGCTGGAAGGTCACCAGCAGGCCACGCTGCTTGGCAGGTGCGATTTCCGCGATGTATAGCGGCGAGATCAACGACGCCATGCCGATGGCGACGCCGCCGGCAAAACGGTATACCATGAAGGGGTTGAGCGCATCGACGTCCATGCCGCCGATCGGCGCCAGGCCGAGTTCCGGATAACCGGACAGGATCGACGACACGAAGAACAGGAAGGCAGCGACCAGCATACCGACCCGACGGCCCAGGGCCGTAGCCAGCGGACCGGCGATCAGCGAACCGATGACGCAGCCAAGCAGCGCCACGCCGGTGGCCCAGCCGAAAAGGTTATTGCGCTCCAGTTCCGTCAGAGCGGAGCGTGGATCGATGAAATTATGGCGAATGGATTCGACCGCGCCGTTGATGACTGCGGTGTCGTAACCAAAAAGCAGGCCGCCCAGAGCTGCGCCGATGGCAAGCCCCATGACAAGACCCATGTTCACAGACTTTGCTGTGGGTGACATGATGATAACTCTCCCTAATTTGCCGGCTTTTGCCCGCACGATATTCCCAGGTCTCTGCGGGCCGATGCTTGGACGCACCTGTCTGACCGCTTAACGAAAACTTAACCCCGAAAAGCCCGTTTCGGCAAGCCCCGGCCGCCAAAACTCTTTTAAAACATAAAGAGTTAACGGTAAAAATGGTCTTATTTTACCGCGCAATTGTTAACGGTAACAATTAAAATGGAATGGCGCGCCGCAAAATCCGGCGGCGTTCCTGGCATAAGAACCAAGGGCCACTTAACGAAATCTCCGTATATTTCAATATGAAGGCCAGCGCCCCGTTCGTGTGCGGCTGCAATACCGAACGGTGAGATTCCATTTCGTAAGATCGATCGCGGCGCACCACCAAAACATTCGTCATTTTTCGGTAAAAGGAAGGCGACGAAATCGCCCGGGCACACGGCTATTCACCGCACTTCACCAAAATGATAGCGCTCACAGCGGTTTCGCTTATCGCGTCTTTGTCGTCTGGCGAAACCGCGCTACACAGATGAAAACGGGAAAATGCGCCATGTCTGCCGTCATCAATCGTCGTCACCTGCTGATCGCCTCGTCCCTGGCCTTGACGCCGAGTATCGCGTTCGGCGCGGCGCGTCGTATCCGCGTCCTGATTATCGATGGCGTCAGTAATCACGACTGGCAGCTGACGACCAGGATGCTGCACGCCATACTGATCCCGACCGGACTGTTCGACATCACGGTTTCGACGTCGCCGCCGTCTGTCGACGCCCCGGGCTGGGACAGCTGGCGTCCCGATTTCAGCGCCTGCGACGTCGTTATTCAGACCTATAATGACATCAATGGCGGGCCATCCTGGCCAGAGGCCGTCAAGTCGGACTTCGAAACCTATGTGCGCAAGGGTGGCGGCGTCTATTTCCTGCATTCCGCCAACAACGCATTTCCCGACTGGCCGGCCTATAACGAGATCATCGGCATCGGATGGCGAAACAAGGCTTATGGACCGGCCATCTACATCGACGACAAAGACCGCATGGTCGCCATCCCGGCCGGCGAAGGCGAAGACACCGGCCACGGCAATCGCTTCGACGCCCTTGTCCATCGACTCGGCAACCATCCGGTTCATAAGGGCTTCCCGCGCACCTGGATGACGGCCGACGTCGAACTGTATCGCTTTGGCCGTGGCCCTGCGCGCAATCTTACCGTCCTGTCCTACGCGCTGGAGCCCAAAACCAACAAGAACTGGCCGATGGAATGGACGGTGTCCTACGGCAAGGGCCGGGCCTATGTCGCCAATTACGGTCATGTCTGGAAGGGTGATGTCCAGCCGGTCACGCTGCGCAGTGCCGACGTTCAGGTTGTCCTGATCCGTGCCCTGCAATGGCTGGCCAGGCGCAAGGTGGACTATCCCGTCCCGGCAGATTTCCCGACCGCCGAAGCCGTGTCGATCCGGCCGGAATTGCCCCTCAAATAGAACAGGCCCCGTATGAGCGGAGCCTGTTTAAGGTTAGTGGTTATGACGTGGAAGCTTCTCGGCGATCTTCGTGTATTTGAGCGCCGGTTCCATCACAGCGCCGGTATGCAGCTGCGAAACCGTGGCGCGATAGATTTCCTGCCACGGCGTCATGGACTCCGGCACGGCCGGGATGCCGTCCTTCTTGCGCTCGGCAATAACCGCGTCATCGACCAGGGCGTTGCAGGCGCCGGTATTCAGGTCGATACGGATCACGTCACCGGTGCGCAGCCAGGCCAGCCCACCGCCCGCGGCACTTTCAGGCGACGCATTCAGGATGGACGGCGAATCGGATGTGCCCGACTGACGGCCATCGCCCAAGGTCGGCAGGGAGGTAATACCGGCCTTCAGCAACGCGGCGGGCGGCTGCATGTTGACGACCTCGGCTGAACCCGGCCACCCGATCGGACCCGAGCCGCGAATGACCAGGATGGTGTTCTCATCGATGTTAAGCGACGGATCGTCGATGCGCTCGTGATAATCGGTCGAGCCGTCAAAGACCACCGCCTTGCATTCCAGGATGTTCTCCTGGCCCGGACGCGACAGGTAGCGGTCGCGGAACTCCTTGGAGATCACGCTGGTCTTCATGATGGCGAAGTCGAACAGGTTGCCCTTCAGCACCATGAAGCCGGCGCGCTCCATGATCGGATCGGCAACTGTACGGATCATCTCGCGATCCTTGGTCTCCTTGCCCTTGATATTCTCGCCGATCGTCCGGCCGGTAACGGTCAGCGCCTTGGTCTCGATCTTGTTGGCGACGGCCAGCTCATGCAGGATGGCGGGGACGCCGCCGGCGCGATGGAAGCGCTCGCCGAGATACTTGCCCGACGGCTGCATGTTGAGGATCAGAGGCAGGTCGTGCGCGGCCATCCAGTCGGCGTCGGTGATCTCGACCCCGGCGTGGCGCGCCATGGCGACGATGTGCGGCTGGGCATTGGTCGACCCACCGATGGCGGCGACCGCAGCGATGGCGTTCAGGAAGGACGCCTTGGTCAGGATCTTGGAGGGCTTCAGGTCTTCATAGGCCATTTCGACGATGCGGCGGCCGGTCTCATAGGCCATCTGGCCACGCTCGCGATAGGGCGCAGGAATGGCCGAGCAGCCCGGCAGCGACAGGCCCATGGCTTCGGCGACGGCGTTCATGGTCGAGGCCGTGCCCATGGTGTTGCAGTGACCAGCCGAAGGCGCCGACGAAGTCGCGGCTTCGAAGAACTCTTCCTCAGTGATCTGTCCCGCGGCCAGCGCGCGGCGCGACCGCCAGATGACCGTCCCCGAGCCGACGAGATCGCCATTGTGATAGCCGTCAAGCATCGGCCCGCCGCTGAGGACGATGGCCGGGATGTCGACCGCAGTCGCCGCCATGATGCCGGCCGGTGTCGTCTTGTCGCAGCCCGTGGTCAGGACCACCGCATCGAGCGGATAGCCGTGCAGGATTTCGATCAGCGTCATCATCGACAGGTTGCGGTCGATGGCGGCGGTCGGACGGCGGCAGTTCTCGAAAATCGGGTGAACCGGGAATTCCATGCAGATGCCGCCGGCGGCGACGATACCGTCACGCGCCCGCTTGGCCAGTTCCAGGTGGATGCGGTTGCACGGCGCAATGTCGCTGCCCGACTGCGCGAAGCCGATGATAGGCTTGCCTGAGCGCAGTTCCGCAGGCGTGATGCCGTAGTTCATGAAGCGCTCGAGATAGAGCGCGGCCAGGTCGATGTGGCCGGGGGCTTCGAACCATTCCTGCGAACGGAAGCGACCGTTCGGCGTGGCAGGACGGCGCGGTGGCGCCTTCTCGGAAAATTCAGACATTTTCTATCTCGTTTTGCGGCTGACCGGGGATATCGACGTCGAACCGGAAAAGCCCTCCGGCCAGGGGCTGCGCCTTGAGATCATCGGCGCTCAATCCCTTGGCGGCGGTCGTGGCGTAGACAGTCTTGAGGTCGTGACCGCCGAAGGCAATCTTGGTGACGTTGGAAACAGGGAAGCGGACGCGGCGCAACAGGCGACCGTCGGGCGCATAACAGTTGACACCCCAGCCGAAGAACAGCGCGTTCCAGACATTGCCGGCGCTGTCGACCACGGGACCGTCCATATAGCCCTGGCCGTGGTCCCTCTGTGTTGACTCTTCGTGGGCGTAGCAGACGGGGCTGGCGCTGTCGGACGGCAGGGGCTGGTCAAGCTGGGCAAAGACGCGCTTGTTCGCCAGGTGGCCGTCATCACTTAGGTCAAAGGCGTAGATGACCTTCTTCAAGGTGTCGTTATGATAGAGGGTCTTGCCGTCGGGGCTGACGGCCGGCCCATTGGTGATGACGTAGTCGTCGTCCATGACCTTCAGGCCACGCGCATCATAGCGATAAAGCTTGCCGTGCGGGTGGATCTCGTCGTCGTCCATCGAACCGAACCACAGCCGGCCCTGGTGATCGACATAGCCGTCATTAAGACGGTTGTTGGGAAAGCCCGGCTCGACATGGGTCAGGAGTTCGAAATGACCCTGGCGGCTGTGACGATGCGGGTCGAAATCATAAAGACCGGTTTTGCAGCCGACGATAAAACCGCCGCGCTTGCGGGGCGCCAGGAAGCCGCATGGTGATGGGGCGTGAAAGACCTGGTGCGAGCCGATATGGACGTCGTAGCGGTAGATGCGCGACTGCTTGATGTCGACGAACCAGACAGCGTGGTCCTTGCGCGACCAGACGGGCCCTTCGCCCAGCGTGGCCTTGAGGTCCCAGACACAGGTTGGTTCGAACAACTGGCTCATTCCGCGTCCTGCTTCTTCTGTTATGACCCCGCCCCACCATTGGCTCCGCCAATGGTCCCCCTCCCCGTTAACGGGGAGGGCGAAAGTCGTTACTACCGATAGGTCGTTTCGGCTATCTCCAGCCGGCGTCGATCCAGTAGCCGTGGCCGGTGCACAGTTCGGCGTCGTCCGACGCCAGGAACAGAGCCAGGCCGGCGACGTGCTTGGGCTCGATACGGCCCGGCAGGCATTGGGCCTCGACGATCTGGCGTTCGCCTTCGGGCGTGTACCACTTCATCTGGCGCGGCGTCTTGACGTTGCCCGGAATGATGGTGGTGACGCGGATATTGTCGGGGCCGAGTTCGCGGGCCAGGGCGCGCGTCATGCCTTCGATACCGGCCTTGGCGGTTTCATAGAGGACCAGATCCGGCAGGCCGAGGTGCCACGAAATCGAACCGAAGTTGATGATGGCGCCACCGCCATTGGCCTTCATGCCCGGTGCGACGGCCTTGGCGCAGAACAGCAGGTGCTTGAGGTTCACGGCGATGCGGTTGTCGAAATAGGCCTCGGTGACGTCGCCAAGGCTATGGCGGTCGTCATTGGCGGCATTGTTCAACAGGATATCGACCGGGCCGATCTTGGCCAGGGTGCGTTCCAGCGCCGGAATGTCGGTCAGATCGCACTTGTAGAAGGTCGCAGAGCCCGCCGGCAGCTGTTCCGAGATGGTGTCGGCCAGATCGATGAAGGAGACTTGCGCGCCTTGTTTCACGAAGGCTTCGACAAGACCTCCGCCGATGCCGGAGCCTCCGCCGGTGATCAACACCCTGCGTCCCTTGAGGCTCGGATAGATGGCAGATGACATAGACTTATACTCTTCCCTTAGGGTGTTGCCCCGAATTTATGCTATTTTTGTGTTATGACGCCAAGGCTTGCGCGCGGGCGTTGTTTTTTGTGTCCAAAAGTCCGCGTTGCGCGAGGTTCTGCATCAGATCAGCGATACCGAACGTCCACTCGCGGGCGTCCTTGGAGTAGACGACACGGTTTTCCAGGCGGCCGAGCTTGGGCGACGACACCTTGACGACATCGCCGACCTTGTGCGTGAAGCCACGGCCCGGCACGTCGCGGTCCTGCGTCGGCGCGAACAGCGTCCCCAGCATCAGCACAAAGCCGTCCGGATAGTGATGCTCGCTCATGGCCTGGCGGATCAGTTCCAGCGGATCGCGGCTGATCTGGGTCATGGTCGAACGGCCGATAAGCTCGTAACCTTCCGGTCCGTCGATCTTGAGGTCCAGTTCGGCGCTGCGGACGTCTTCGATCGTGAAGCCTTCGTCGAACATGCGTATGAACGGGCCGAGCGCGCATGAAGCATTATTGTCCTTGGCCTTGCCCAGCAGGAGCGCCGAGCGGCCTTCGAAGCAGCGAAGGTTGACGTCGTTGCCGAGCGTCGCGCCAACCGCCTTGCCGTGGGGCGTGACGACCATGACGACTTCGGGTTCGGGGTTGTTCCAGGTCGAATCGGAACGCACGCCCACCTCTTCGCCCCAGCCGACACTCGACAGGACCGGCGACTTGGTGAAGACCTCTGCATCAGGACCGATGGCGACTTCGAGATATTGCGACCACAGGCCGTCCGCGATCAGGGCCTCTTTCAGCTTCGCCGATTCGGCCGAGCCGGGCTTCACCGAACGGATGTCGGAACCGACGCGTTCAGCCAGGGCGTTACGGATGTCCTGCGCCTTGTTGGAATCGCCACGGGCGCGCTCTTCGATGACGCGCTCGACGGCCGAAACGGCGAACGTCACGCCGGCAGCCTTAACGCACTGCAGGTCGATCGGCGACAGCAACTGGACGCCCTTGCGCTCACCGCTCCACGACGTGCCAAAAGTAAAGTCTTCCAGCCTGCCCAGCGACTTGCCGCCCGCAGGTACGCCAGCGTCCGGCCACGCCTTCAGCAGTTGCGATACGGTCGGCGCAACCGGCGTCATATCGAAGACTTCGCCATTCTTCACGAGGATAGGCGTCGGACCGTCCTGAGTTTGCAGGCGGCCAACCAGGGTCGCCGATTGCCAGTCCTGAGGTAAGAAGTCCGTCATAACATAATCTCCGCGCCGAATTCGCGCACCGAAACCGAGGGTTAGATGCTGGGGGTTAGTCACCGGATACCGCATCGTCGCGATCCATCCGGCAATATGCCTCACCCGCCCTGAATACCTTTATTTGTTAGCGCTACCAAATCACTTAGCGCGAAGACGATGTCAAGCTAATACGAAAATTGAAACACAAATTCTATGCTTAACTGTCCGAGATGGCCGCGCCGCTGCTCGTGAACGTCGACGACTGACGCTCGATCAGGGCGAAGTCGCGAACCTCGCGCACAGGCTCGAACTCACGTCCCAGGCGGCGGGAGCGAACCTGTTCAAGCAGAAGACGCACGCTGGCCGCCGCCATGTCGGCGATCGGCTGGCGGACAGTCGTCAGTTCCGGCCAAACGGACGAGGCCATGGCCGTGTCGTCGAAGCCGACAATGGTCAGCTGGTCAGGCACGTCCAGCCCAAGGCGGTGCGCGGTGGCGACGGCACCGGCCGCCATGTCGTCGTTGCTGGCGAAGATGGCGGTCGGGCGCTGCTTGTGCCCCAGAATGCGCTCGGCGGCGTCGAAGCCGGAGCGATAGGTGAAATAGCCCTGGGCGATCAGATGCGGCTCGGCCTTGAGCCCCGCCTTGGTCATGGCTGCCAGGAAGCCGTCGAAGCGCAACTGGCTGGCATAGGCGTTGGGATGGCCTTTGATGAAGCCGATCTCGCGATGGCCCAGTTCGATCAGCCGGCGCGTCATGGCAAAGGCCGCCTTGTGATCGTCGATCGAGACGGCGCAGATGTCGGTCGCCGGACGGGCAGCAGCGACGCCTACGAACGGCATGTTCATGTCCTGGAGCAGCTTGGCGACACGCGTCGAATCGGACAGGGGCGGCGACAGGATGACCCCGTCACAGCCGTTGTTCTTGAGCTTTTCAAGGGCAGCCGCCGCGCCTTCCGGACCGTCACACGACTCGATCAGGAGCTGGGTGCCGCTCTGCGAGCTTTCGCCCAGTATCCCAAGCAGGAATTCACTCAGGAAGGCGACCGACGGGTTGGAATAGAGCAAGCCGACCCGCGCCGCGTCCTGGGTCGCCAGCGACCGCGCGGCCAGGTTCGGGGAATAGTTCAGCGCCTCGACACTGGCCAGGACCTTGGCGCGGGTTTCCTCGCGCACATTCTTTTCGCCATTGATGACACGCGACACGGTCATGGGCGAGACGCCGACATGCCGCGCGACATCATGGATTGTCACGATATTGCCACCGCGGCGGCCGACCTTACGCGCCAAGCTTAGTCCCTTTTCAGCGTCGATGGTCCGGTGCAATGTTCCGGACGCTTATGATTCAAGGGGAACATCCATAACGCGCTCCGTCAAAATTGGCAAATTCATTGCTTATGAGCGGGAAATGAGCCGCGAAAATCTTCTAATTGGCAACCCCCTGGACGGCATGGTCTGTAAAAGCGCTTGCCAAGACGGCATCGGTTTGCCGATATCAGCGCACAACAACATAACTGGGAGCAACAGATGACACGGCTTGGGTTCAAGGGATGGCTTTGCGCGATGACAGCGCTATCTCTGGCGGCAACGGCGCAGGCCGCACCGGAGTTCGCAAGGGTGTTCAGCGACCATGCCGTCCTGCAGCGCGACGTTCCGCTGAAAATCTGGGGCAAGGGCACGCCGTCTCAGGCCGTGAAGATTGACCTGACCGGCAACAACGGCACAACACGCACAGCCCAGGCCACGGCCGGCGCCGATGGCAAGTGGTCGGTTACCGTTGACCCCCTGCCTGCCGGCGGCACCTATACGCTGACCGCGACCGACAGTTCAGGGGCTGCCACACTCAACGATATCCTGATCGGCGACGTGCTGATGTGCGGCGGCCAGTCGAACATGCAGTTCCCGGAGCGCCTGTCGACCGGCGCCTGGGGCGACATCGGCAATTCAGCAAATAACACGCTCCGCTTCATGATCGTCCAGACGGACACGCAACCCGCCCCGCTGGCCGATATCGGCAAGCCGACCAAGTGGCAGGTCGTCGGCCCCGACACGGTCGGCGAGGCTTCGGCCGTTTGCTATCACATGGCCAAGGCGATCCAGAAGGAACACAATGTGCCGATCGGCATGATCAATTCCTTCTGGGGCGGCACGACCATCCAGAGCTGGATCAGCCCGGCGAGCTTACGCACCCTGCCGAAATATACGGCCGGCCTCGATACACTCGCCTTGCTGGCCAGCGATCCGGAAAAGGCCAAGGCCCGGCAGGTCAAGGCGGACGAGGCCTGGTGGGACGCCCACGACACGTCGAACAAGGCCAACCGCGCCTTCATCGCACCGGCATATGACGACAGCAAGTGGGCGACGATCAACGCCGACAGCGGCTGGAAGGATGCAGGGATCGCCGAGCTGAAAAACTTCGACGGTGTCACCTGGCTGCGCACCACCGTCACCCTGACCGAAGCGCAGGCAAAGACCGCCAACCAGTTGCAACTGGGACCGATCGATACCTACGACTCGACCTGGGTCAACGGCACCTGGGTCGGCAGCACCGGCATTTCCTGGGTGTGGCGCGATTATCAAGTTCCCGCCGGCGTCTTCAAGGCCGGAACGAACACCATCGTCATCCGCGCCCTGGGCGGCGGGGGCCTTAGCGGCCGCGCCTCCAACCGCTTCATCAAGACCAGCGACGGCCAGGCCATTCCGGTGCCTGCAACGTGGAAGTACAAGACCGGCATGGCCGCCAAGGGCCTGAGCATTCCAGCCGCGCCATGGTCGGTACCGACCAGCCTGTCGACCCTGCACAATGCCATGATCGCTCCGCTCAGCGGTTATCGCGTCAAGCTGGCCGCCTGGTATCAGGGCGAGGCCAATACCGGCGAAGCGGGCGAATACCAGGCCCTGCTGGCGTTGCTGATGGCTGATTGGCGCAAGAGCTTCGACGATCCGCAAATGCCCTTCTTCGTCGCCCAATTGTCGGCCTTCGGCGATGTCGCCACCAAGCCGGTCCAGTCGGGCTGGGCCGAGCTG
>CAMLLA010000127.1 GCA_946480525.1 uncultured Asticcacaulis sp.
ACCGAAGCGGCTCCGGTGACCAAACCTCCGCACTACTGATACAAAAAAGGCGCTCACACAGTGCGAAGGCTTAATGCTTGTAGCGCACACCCGGCATGAAGGTCCGGCCGGTGTGGACGTAATCCAGCGGCGCATTGCTGTCGACATTGCCGAAGGTTGCGCTGTTATAGGCATTGAACCGGTCGTCGTACTGGTCGGTCAGAAAAGGCGCGCGCGTCGTGCCCATGGGTGTGAAGTAGTCGATCTCCGAACTGACGTGCGTGTAGTTGAACAGTCCGCCGATATTGTCGAACGGCGCCGGCAGGAAGGTGAAGGTCAACTGCAGCCGTGATGTTTTCCCCGAAGGCCGTCGTCGAGCGGCGGAGATCGACCGACTTGAAGCGGAAGTTCTTGCGGTTGACGCCAAACTTCATGTGCAGGTCGTCCGAGAAGGCGTAGTCGAAGTCGAGCGTGATCGTGCCGAACTTGTTGATCGTCTTGCTGGGACGGACCCGGACCAGCGAAGCGTCGCCCTTGGCCGTCGACGAAGACACCTGCCAGTAGCAGGCTTGGTCGACCGTACGGCCGCCGACCTTACCGTAGTTGAACACCGGCGCGTTGGGGCTTGTGTAATCGTAGGAATAACCGTTGACGTCATAGGCGTCGAGCGTCAGCGTCGTCTGCTCGGGATCGTCCTGGAATGACTGCGAATGACCGATGAAGCCGCGCACCTTGAAGCGGCCATTGATGTTGTGCGTGACGGTGTGACGGGCGATCCGGAGGGCGGTCACAGAGTGTAGTTCCGCATGATTGCTTCGCAGCGGCACAAAACTCATCACGTTCTGTTTCCCTAAGGACACATAAGACACTTTTGCACAGGCTGGCCTTGTCGTGGCCACAATCCGCAGCCATATCGTTCGCAATCGCACAAATTCCCGATTGTGCGTATCGAGCCCGTTTCAAATGTCAGAGAACGTCCAAACCACTTCCCGTCTGGTACAGCTTCCGCGCATCACTCCGCCGGAAAACGAGAAGCTGTCGGATGTCCTGAAGCGACTGGCCAACCGGCCGGGTGAGGGCGCCGTGGCGATTTCGGACTTGCTCTATGCCATGCGCGACCGCGCCATCGCGGCGCTTCTTTTCGTCTTTGCCCTGCCGATCGCCCTGCCCATGCCGCCGGGCGCCTCGGCCATCCTGGGCCTGCCGCTGATCTTCCTGGCGCTGCAACTCGCGCTTGGCAAGCAGCCGTGGCTACCAAAATTCATCACCAAGCAGTCCCTGCCCAAGCCGACCTTCAAGGTCATGGTCGATAAGATCGTGCCGTGGCAGGCTCGCGCCGAGCGTTTATTGAAGCCGCGCCTTTCCTTCATGACGGGCGTGACCTTTGAACGCGTCGCCGGCTGGGTGTGTCTGGTGATGGCTGTGATCCTGTTCCTGCCTATCCCGCTTGGCAATATGCTGCCGGCCTTCACCATCTGTGTGTTTGCGCTGGGTCTGCTGGAAAAGGACGGTGCCTGGATCATCACCGGTTTCGTATCGGCGATCGCCGCGTGCGTACTGGTGTCGGGCGTGGTTGCGGCCAGCATCGCCGCCATCGTCTTCCTGGTTCAGCAAACCCTGGGCCTGCTGTAAAACCGGCGCATAATCCGAAAAGGGTCACCGGTTTCGCCTTATCGCTCTAAATTATCGGATTTTGCCGTCCCTGGTGGCGGCCTGGTAGACGCTGTCGACCGACTGCGGAACGATAGGGCCGGCCACCTTGTCGGTGATTGTTCCATCCGGCATGACGATAAAGGTCTCGGGCACGCCGGTAATCCCCATCTGCACCCCGATGCGCGCGTCCGGATCGCTCAGCGTCCGGACGTACGGGTTTTCATGCTGGTTGAGGAAGTTGCGCGTGTCCTGCGGCTGGTCCTTCCAGGCAATACCGATGATCGGCACGCCCTTGGCCTTGAGTGCCAGCAGCTGCGGGTTTTCGGCAATGCACGGCACGCACCACGATGCGAAGATGTTGACGACGATAGGGCGGTCGTATGTCGCCGCAAGCGTCTTCAGATCCTGAAGGCTGCCGTCGTCAAGATCGGCCAGGGTTTGCGTCGGCACGGACTTGCCGATCATTTCACGCGGCTCATAACTCTGCTTTTTATGGAAGTTGAACCAGCCTAGCACAGCCAGGAGCCCGGCCAGTACGATCAGCGGTAACAGCGCCAGAACGCGTTTCACTTGCCAGTCTCCACCGCAGCCTGAAGCGCCGCCAGTTGTTTTTTACGTTCGGCGTGGGCGCGCAAGGATAGCGCCACCAGCCCGATCAGCCCCAAGGCTGTCGCGCCATAGGCCCCCCAGACGAAGAAGACATATTTGCCCATGTCGAGATCAAGATGCATCAGTTCAGGCTCAGTCTGGCACGCAATGCGCGGTATTTGCGATTGAGAATTTCGGAGTCGAGCCGGATCAGGAACAACCACAGCATCAGGAACAGATAGGCCAGTCCCATCACATAGAGCGGCCAGCGCATCGAAGCTTCGATGGTCGGTCCGCCCTTGACGAAGATCGACGCGCCCTGGTGCAGGCTGTTCCACCATTCGACGGAAAATTTGATGACCGGCAGGTTGATCAGGCCGACCAGGGCCAGGATGGCGGTCGACTTGGCGGCGCGCTGTTCTTCCTCGATCGAGGCATGGAGCGCAATATAGCCGATATAGAACAGGAACAGGACCAGCACCGAGGTCATGCGGCCGTCCCACTGCCACCACGTGCCCCACATCGGCTTGCCCCACAGCGAGCCGGTGAGCAGGGCCAGGCCTGTAAAAACCGCACCAATGGGAGCGATGGCCTTGGCGGCGGCGTCGGCCAGGGCGTGACGGAAGATCAGTCCGAAGAAGCTGGCGACGCCCATGATGCTATAGACGGCCAGCGCCATCCAGGCGGCCGGCACGTGGATATACATGATGCGGACGGTGTCGCCTTGCTGGTAGTCCTCAGGCGACAGAAAGCTGAGCGCCAGGCCCCAGACGAGCAAGGCAGCCGCCATCGCGCCCAGCCACGGCCGGACGGGTCGGGCTACGGACGAAAAACGCTCCGGATTGGCCAGCCAGTTGATCATGAGTGCGACATAGGGCGGAAATGGCCTTCGGGCAAGAGCGTCAGTTCAGCGCATTACGTAGGGCGGCGCCCCTGCGCTCAAGCAGCGAAGCGATAGCGCGACAAAAAAATATGGGCGCTTGCACGATGTTTAATTGAGAGCACTCTTTAGTGCGCCGCCCATGGCTATGGGGGTAAGGGCAAGCGCGAACAAGGCATAGGCGCCAAGGAAGGCCAGCGCCTGCCAGGGAGAGCTTTGGGTTTGCACGGCTTGCATCAGACCTGCGCCGAAAATCACCGGTGGCACATAGAAGGGCAGAACCAGCAGCGCCATCAGGACGCCGCCCTTGCGCGTGCCGAGCGATAGCGATGCGCCCATACCGCCGATGAGGGCGAAGCTGAGGGAGCCAAGCAGCGCCGAGACCAGCGCCATTGCCGCCATGGCGACCGGGGCTCCGAGGATAATCATGACCACGGGCGTCAGCAGCGACAGGATAACGCCCGTGCCAAGCCACTGGCTGAGGCATTTCAACAGCGCGATCAGTTCCAGCGGCAATGGCCCGAGCCGCAGGACATCGAAGACGGCGTCTTCGTAGTCGCGCTCGAACAGGCGTTCCAGCGACAGGAGGCTCGATAGGGCGAGGCACAGCCACGTCAGCCCGGCGGCGATGCGGCTGAGCACGGCCTGGTCGGGGCCGAGGCTTAACGGGATCATCGCCATCAGTGTCAGATAGAAGCCGATCGCCAGCAGCGGCCCACCGCCGCGCGTCAGCGACAGACCGAGATCGCGTTTCAGCAGCGCAAATGCAGCTTGGATAAGGGAAGGGGTCATGCGCGTTTGCCCTTCCTACTGTTTTGGAAAAGGACGTCCGGCTTTCGCCCTCCCCATTTATGGGGAGGGGGGACCATTGGCGGAGCCAATGGTGGGCGGGGCCTCTTTCTGTCAAACTGGCAGGTAGCAGACGTATTTAATGGCCAGCTTCTTAATTCGTTGCTTGCAGGGTAGGCCCCGCCCACCGCCTTAGGCGGTCCCTTCGCTTGCGAAAGCTGTACTTTCGCTGCGCTTACCCCAAAAATGGGGAGGGCGAAAACGAACCCTTGTTTCAAGTTATATTTTCCTTCCCCGTTTACGGGGAAGGTGGCATTTGCGGAGCAAATGACGGAAGGGGGGGCATAGAAGCCGCGCGCACTTACATGTGAAACTCGGTTCGTTCCCCCTTCCGTCTTTTGCGCGCTTGACGCACGCAAAATCCACCTTCCCCGTAAACGGGGAAGGAAAAGAAGGCCAGAACATAGAGTCATCTCACATGCCAATTGCCGCCTCCTGCTGCTGGCGGGTCGGGCGGGTCAGGCGCAGGTCGCGTGTCGCAAATGGCAAGGGATCGTGCACCGCGGCGATCAACATTCCGCCTTCCGCCAGATGCGTCTGCATCAAGCCCGCCAGCAGCGTGCGATGATCGGCATCCAGCGGCGCCATCGGCTCATCAAGCAGCCACAGTTCCCGCCGTGCCATCAATAACCGCGCGCACGACAGGCGTCGCTTCTGCCCGGCCGACAGGTAGCGTGTTTCAAGGTCCAGTAGCGTCTCTAACCGTAAGGCCGCAACGGCCGCAGCAGGCTCGCCAGCCAGGAATTTCGCCTGAAACTCTAGTTCCTGCGCCACGGTCCGCGACGGAGACAAGGCATCATGATGCCCCAGTACGTGGATGTTTCGCGCCCGCACATCCTCCGACTCAAGCTGCGCACCATTCTCAACAAAGGCGATACGCCCGGAAAACGGCGCCGAAAATCCGGCCAGAGTCCGCAAAAGCGTGGTCTTTCCGACACCGTTTTCGCCGGTCAGGCTGATAGCTTCGCCCGGCCTCAACACGAAATCCAGATTGGAAATCAGCAGGTTATAGCCTTTGCGCAAGGCCAGCCCTTCCACCTGCAATTCCATAACCATAAAAATAACCTCGTCGAACGTAAGGCTTCATAGACGAAAAGGAATAGAAAGTTTAGAAGGCAATTTGCCGCCAACGGAAAGGTTGCAGCGCAACGTCGAGACCCTGTGCGTCCTTCGTTACAAGCGCGCCCCCTCCGGACATATGAGCCGCCATCGGGGCGGTTGGCGGCCTACGCGGAAAGGACACGCATTCATGTCTTCAGTTGACAGCTTCAAGTCAAAGGCCGAGCTGAAAGTCGGCGATAAGACCTACACCTACTACGATCTCAAGGCGGCCGAAGCCAATGGCCTCACCAATGCAAGCCAGTTGCCGGCCAGCCTGAAGGTCCTGCTTGAAAACCTGTTGCGTAACGAAGACGGCGTGTCCGTCGGCAAGGACGACATCGCGGCGCTTGCCGCCTGGACCAAGAACAAGGGCTCGGTCGAACACGAAATCAGCTTCCGCCCGGCGCGCGTGCTGATGCAGGACTTCACCGGCGTGCCGGCCGTCGTCGACCTGGCCGCCATGCGCGACGCCATGGTCAAGCTGGGCGCCGATCCCGCGAAGATCAACCCGCTGAACCCCGTCGACCTGGTCATCGACCACTCCGTCATGGTCGACTATTTCGGCAAGGGCGACAGCTTCGGCAAGAACGTCGACCGCGAATACGAACGCAATATGGAGCGCTATAACTTCCTGCGCTGGGGCTCGTCGGCCTTCAACAACTTCCGCGTCGTACCTCCCGGCACCGGCATCTGCCACCAGGTGAATCTGGAATACCTGGCCCAGACCGTGTGGACCAATGTCGCTGACGGCGGCGAAGTCGCCTACCCGGACACGGTCGTGGGCACCGACTCGCACACCACCATGATCAACGGCCTGGCCGTTCTCGGCTGGGGCGTCGGCGGCATCGAAGCCGAAGCCGCCATGCTGGGTCAGCCGATCCCGATGCTGATCCCGGAAGTCATCGGCTTCAAGCTGACCGGCACCCTGCCGGAAGACGTCACCGCCACCGACCTGGTCCTGACCATCACCCAGATGCTGCGCAAGAAGGGCGTCGTCGGCAAGTTCGTCGAATATTTCGGCGAAGGCCTGACGCACCTCAGCCTCGAAGACCAGGCGACCATCGCCAACATGGCTCCGGAATACGGCGCCACCTGCGGCTTCTTCCCCGTCAGCCAGGCCACCATCGACTTCCTGGCCAAGTCCGGCCGCGCCCCTGAGCGCGTCGCCCTGGTCGAAGCCTACGCCAAGGCCCAGGGCCTGTGGTTCGATCCGGCCCATGAGCCGGTCTTCACCGACACGCTGGAACTCGACATCTCGACCGTCGAGCCGTCGCTGGCCGGCCCCAAGCGTCCGCAGGACCGCGTCGCCCTGTCGAAGGTCGCCGAAGAATTCGCCGCAGCGCTTACCGGTGATTTCGGCAAGGCCGGCAAGGAAGACGAGCGCGTCGCCGTCGAAGGCGAAGCCTTCTCGGTCGGCCATGGCGACGTCGTCATCGCCGCAATTACGTCGTGCACCAATACCTCGAACCCCTCGGTCCTGATCGCCGCCGGTCTGCTGGCCCGCAACGCCGTCGCCAAGGGCCTGAAGGTCAAGCCGTGGGTCAAGACCTCGCTGGCGCCGGGTTCGCAGGTCGTCACCGACTACCTGAACTCGGCCGGCCTGACCAAGGATCTCGACGCCCTGGGCTTCAACCTGGTCGGCTACGGCTGCACCACCTGTATCGGCAACTCCGGCCCGCTGCCAGACGCCATCTCGGCCGCCATCAATTCGGGCGACCTGGTCGCTTCGGCCGTCCTGTCGGGCAACCGCAACTTCGAAGGCCGTGTCTCGCCGGACGTCCGCGCCAACTACCTGGCCTCACCGCCGCTGGTCGTCGCCTACGCCCTGGCTGGTTCGACCAAGATCGACCTGCGCGAACAGGCCCTGGGCCTCGACAGCGATGGCCAGCCGGTCTTCCTGAAGGACATCTGGCCCAGCAAGGCGGAAATCGCCGAACTGCAAGCCAAGCACGTCACCAACGAAATGTTCACCGGCCGCTATTCGGACGTCTTCAAGGGCGACGAGCATTGGCAGGCGATCGCCGTTTCGGGCGGCCAGACCTACGGCTGGGATGCAACCTCGACCTACGTCGCCAACCCGCCGTATTTCGAAGGCATGACGATGACGCCGGACAAGGTGACCGACATCGTCGAAGCCCGCGTGCTCGGCATCTTCGGCGACTCGATCACGACCGACCACATCTCGCCCGCCGGCAACATCAAGAAGACGGCTCCGGCCGGCATCTACCTGTCGGACCACAATGTGCCGGTGTCGGAATTCAACTCCTACGGCGCCCGCCGCGGCCACCACGAAGTCATGATGCGCGGCACCTTCGCCAATATCCGCATCCGAAACCGGATCACACCGGAAATCGAAGGCGGCGTGACCAAGCACTTCCCGTCGAACGAAGTCATGTCGATCTATGACGCCTCCATGCGCTACCAGAAGGAAGGCCGTAACATGGTCATCTTCGCGGGCAAGGAATACGGCACGGGGTCTTCGCGCGACTGGGCCGCCAAGGGCACCAAGCTCCTGGGCGTCCGCGCGGTCATCGCCGAGTCGTTCGAGCGCATCCACCGCTCGAACCTGGTCGGCATGGGCGTTCTGCCGCTGCAGTTCAAGGTCGAAGGCTGGGCCAAGCTGGGCCTGACCGGTGAGGAAATCGTCACCATCCGCGGCCTCGAAAACGTCAGCCCGCGTCAGGACCTGATCGTCGAGCTGTTCCGCGCCTCCGACGGCAAGGTGGCCCGCTTCCCGGTCCGCTGCCGCATCGATACGCCGACCGAGCTGGAATACTACAAGAACGGCGGCGTCATGCCGTACGTCCTGCGCAACCTGGCACGCGGCAGCGATGTCGCCGAGGCAGCGGAGTAATCCCAGTCGATTGAATAAAGAAAAGGCCCCCTGTCTTGTGACAGGGGGCCTTTTCTTTATAAGTCGCAGGGGTCCCAGGAGGCTTCTTTGGCCCCTGCACCCCGATACATGGAGCAATGTCTTGGCATTCCTCATTTTAACAAGAGCTGGCTTTGATGTGTTGATTTCTCAATTCGGACGTCTGCCTCCGAATGTCTGGGTGGGGCTGAATGTGCTCAGTGCGGACGAGCTAGAGAATTACCGCGCAGGCGGTGAACCCATCACAAATTTTACGGTTGATATCCCGCTGGATGACCGCGTTGCGATAAATTCGGCTTTGGATACCGTTGCAGATCATCATCCCGACGAACCGGTATATGCAGAGTGGACGGACTGTTAAGTGGTTACAAATAAGACGAAGATCATAGCCGGCGCAGGTGCCGTCGCCGCCTTCTTTGCCGTGGTGTGTAACTTAGCGACGGGCGCGGACTTGGCCGCCAATCGTACCTTGTCCTATGCTGCCGCTTTTGCGGCTGTCATCGCGATAGGCTGTGGCGCGTATCTGGTGCGCAAGGGCACGGCATGGCGTTATATCAGTATGGCCTTGCTTGGGCCGGGCCTGTTCGTTCTTGTCGATGCCGGTGTGCGTACCTTCCTTTTTCTAACGCGTTGATCTGCTGCCTTTAATCACTGGACGTAAAATCTTAATCCTCCCCACTTGTGGGGAGGGGGCCATGAGCGGAGCGAATGGTGGTGGGGGTTCTTACTTTCTCATCCAGCCGGAAAACATCATGACCAGACCTGAAATGCCGATCGTCTTCTATAGCTTTCCGATGTCGGGCCACGCCCACCGCGTCGAACTTCTGCTGCGCGCCCTCGATCTGCCGTTCGAACGGATCGACGTCGACCTGGCCAACAAGGCGCAGAAGACCAGCGAGTTCCTGACCCTCAATCCATTCGGCCAAATCCCGGTCATTGACGATGACGGCACAGTCATCTGGGATTCCGGTGCTATCCTCGTCTATCTCTGCCTGAAGTACGATGAAGACGGCCTCTTCCTGCCGCGCGATCCGGCCGCGGCCGCGCAAATTACCGCGTGGCTTGGCAAGGCCGCCGGCCCGATCAACTATGGCGCGGCAACGGCCCGCCGCATGAACGTCTTCAAGGCGCCCGGCGATATCACGGTGCCGCAAGGCTTGGCGCACGATCTGCTGAAAGTGATGGACTCGCACCTGGCCGATCAGGACTGGCTGGTGGGCGCATCCGAAACCATCGCCGACTTCGCCTGCTACACCTATATCGCCCACGCCCCCGAAGGCGGCATCGACTTGTCGGCCTATAGCCACGTCAATGCCTGGATCGCGCGTGTAGAGACCCTGTCCTATTTTGTGCCGATGCGCCGTTCGCCCGTAGGCCTTTGGGCTGCCAGCGTCTGATTCCAACGCGTGCGTTGGCAAGGGCGACCGCCCGCCCGAGCGTGCGCTCAAAGAGCGCAATGCGAGGAGCCCGGCAGCGCTTGAGCCATCCCAAAAACCAAAAAAAAGCCCTTGCGACAAGGCAAGGGCGTTCAGGGTCTTAAAAAATAGGGAGGAAACATCGCCGGCCAAGCCACTCTACCTGATCCCCGGGGGCTGGGGGGGCTGTTCAGGGGAGGAACCAAAGCAAAGCGCCTTGGCCGACACCTAGGATAATGGTGGCTCGAAGCGGCGACGAAAGGGCGGAAATAAGGTCATATTGGGGTGATAAGATAACGCTCCGATAAAGATTGTGTTCATCCGCATAAGGGAAAGTGACTTGCGCGAAGGTGGTATTTGAGGCCTACTTTGCTTCAGTTCCATGTCGGCTTGGGGATGCCCAACTCTATGAGCGTTCAGGATTTCAGTGGCGCCTACCAGAATTCGCAACCCGTCAAAGGGCCGGTCTTTTTCGAGCGTAAGGAACTGGAGCTGATCCTGAGATTGTATGGGCGCAAGGTGGCGTCCGGTGACTGGCGCGACTATTCCATCGACAGCGGCGCTGAGGCGGTGGCTTTCAGCATTTTTCGCCGCTCCTCCGAAGCACCGCTCTATCGCATCGAAAAGCGTCCATCCCTGGCGCGCAAACAGGGCGC
>CAMLLA010000128.1 GCA_946480525.1 uncultured Asticcacaulis sp.
GGTCTGGGACGGCGTCAGCCCCATATCGACCCAGACGTGATTGGCCGGCAGCGTCATGGTCGCCAGTTGGTCACGCGACGCCAGGACCCAGTTGCCGATGACGATCGGCGCGTTCAGAATATTCAGATTGGTGTTGCGCTCGGCGAACAGGCTGAGCGAAGAACCGGACTGTTCGAAAATGGCGAAGAATATCGCCGACGACGCCGACAGCGTCATGGCCAGAAGCAGCCGGAATCGTTCCTGGACGTTGTATTTGGTGAACATCTGCCAGATGACGTAGCCGATGATCGCCACAGTGCCCGCCGTCAACGCGGTGCCGACGATCGCGTTACGCTGAACCATCAGGTAAACCACGGGCACGCAGGCAAAACCGAACAGGTAGATCAGCCATTCCTTTTTGACCGGCCCGACCTTTTCCTGAAGCATTTCGGGCTTTGGCGGTTCGCCCTTGCCCATCAGCCATGGCTTGCCAAGCGTGAAGAAAATCAGCCCCGCCAGCATGCCGATGCCGGCGACGCCAAAGCCGGCCCACCACCCGACCGTCTCGCCCAGCAGACCGCAGACAATGGCTGCCCAGAAGGAGCCGAGATTGATGCCGTAGTAGTAGAACTGGAAACCGGCATCGCGGCGCGGGTCCTTGTCCGGATAGAGCTGACCGACGATCGACGAGATGTTCGGCTTCATGAAACCGACGCCCATGATGATCAGCGATAGCGACAGATAAAAAGCCTGTTCGGCCCACGGCGTCACGACCTTGACGCCCTTTTCGAACGTCCCCGCCGGCAACTCGGCCGGGATCGGCGCGTCGGCCTGCAATCCCTGGATGTCATAGCCACCGTCAGCGCGACCGGTATAGGCGTAGTGCTGACCGCCGACATCGAGCTTTGCGACACGCCCCTGGCCCTGGCCTTCGGTGACGAACTCATAGGTCGTCCCCTGATAGGTCAGGGTCTGGATATTGGGCTGCCCCTCGAACGCCATGCCGAAATGCCCCAGGACCAGCAGAACCGCCCCCAGCATGACCGCCTTGCGCGTGCCCAGCCACCGGTCGGCGATCAGACCGCCCAGGAGCGGCAGCAGGTAGATCAGCGTCGTATAGGAACCGTATTGCGAATTGGCGCGTTCATCGCTGAACAGGAAATGCCTGACCATGTAGTAGATCAGAAGCGCGCGCATACCATAGTAGGAAAAGCGCTCCCAGAATTCCGCGAAGAAGCAGACATACAGTCCCTTCGGGTGGTTGCGCATCTGCAGAAGGACGGGAATAGCCGTCAGGATCGTGACGAGGATCCCGGCACAAAGGACGATATTGAGCATTCTGATCTCGCAAAGGCATTGGATCGCGCTGTCGGGCACGCGACTTTTTTATGACAAGATCAGCAATTGGATCGTTTGGCAAGCAACGATCTCTAGTGTCCTGATTCTGAAATTCGCGCGCTTTTGATATCGGCCTCAAGGCGAATTTCAGAATCAAAAGGACACTAGCAACCTATTGTTTCTAATGCCGTTCTCGATTTCGAAGTTCGTCTCCGAGTGTGATATCAAAATCATACGAACTTCGAAATCACGACATTAATGCGGTTGCGAATGCAACCACCATCTCCGCCTAAGCCTAATAGGCCTCTTCAGCGTACAACTTGCTCAGGTCGCCCTGCCATTCGCCGTGGTATTTTTCGAGCAGGCGGTCGGCCGGTGTCACGCCGGAATCGGCGATCTCAAAAAGCTCGCCAAGATAACCGGTTTCGTCGACAAAGCCGCCGGAAAGCTTGCCGCGCGATTTCAGGCCTTCGCGGGCAATATTGAGCACGTCCATCGTCCAGTCCTTGACTGGCCGGCCGGCGATCTCGCCCTTAAGCCCGGTCTTGGCCGCCATGCTGCGCAGTGTGTTGTGATCCTCGACGGTCCAGGTCTTCACCAGTTCCCACGCGGCTTCCAGTGCGGCCTGGTCGTACAGCAGTCCTGCCCACAACGCCGGCAGCGCGCACAGGCGGCTCCACGGACCGGCATCGGCGCCGCGCATTTCGAGGTATTTCTTGAGGCGCACTTCCGGGAACAGGGTCGTCAGGTGATCGGCCCAGTCGTCCATGGTCGGACGTTGTCCCTGAAGTGCCGGCAGGTCGCCTTTCAGGAAGGCTTTGAAATCCTGGCCCGACGCGTCGATGTAGCCGCCATTGGCCGGCACGTTGCGCTTGACGAAATACATCGGCACATCAAGGGCATAGCGGGCATAGCGCTCGAAACCGAAACCGTCCTGGAATACGAAATCGAGCATACCTGTGCGGTCCGGATCGGTGTCGGTCCAGACGTTGGCGCGCGCCGACAAAAAGCCGTTGGGCTTGCCCTCAGTAAACGGCGAATTGGCGAACAGGGCCGTGGCGATCGGCTGAAGCGCCAGCGACACGCGAAACTTCAGCACCATGTCCGCCTCGGATGCATAGTCGAGATTGGCCTGGACGGTGCAGGTGCGCAGCATCATGTCGAGACCGAGATTGCCGACCTTGGGCATATAGGCCCGCATGATATTGTAGCGGCCCTTGGGCATGACCGGCGTTTCTTCGCGCGTCCACAACGGGGAGAAACCGACCCCGAGGAAGCCCAGCCCCAGTTCGGAAGCGACGGTCTTGACCTCCTGCAGGTGCTGGCCAGTCTCATCGCAAATGTCGTGGATGGTCTCGAGCGGCGCGCCGGACAGTTCGAACTGCCCGCCGGGTTCGAGCGACACGGACGCGCCCTTGCGGCTCAAGGCAATGACCTTGTCCTTCTCGTAGACCGGCGCCCAGCCGAAGCGCGTCATGCCGTTCAACATGGCCTGAATGCCATCGGGCCCTTCATAGGCCGGCCGGCGCAAGGTATCGAGATGGAAGGCGAATTTTTCATGCTCGGCGCCGATGCGCCACTGGTCGCGGGGCTTTGAGCCCTTTTCGAAATAGCCGACCAGTTCGCTGAAAGACTGAATGGGCTCCGCTTCTGAATTATAAGCCATCCGTCTCAGTCCCTGTTACAGTCTAATTCACCCGCCGCCTATATGGGACGGCGCCAACGCACAAACAAGTCAGCAATACTAACTATTTCCAGTCGCCCACAGCCGCCTGATACAGCGTCAGCGCACTGATCGCAGCGGTATCAGCGCGCAGGATGCGTGGCCCCAGATTGACGGGATGGACATTGGCGAGGCCGCGCAGTGTGTTGCGTTCGACCTCATCGAAACCGCCCTCCGGCCCGACCAGAATGGCGGACAGAGAGGGATTGGAACCCTCGACAGAAGTAAGCGCATCCAGCATTGGCCGCGTGGCCTTGTCCGTCTCGTGCGTCGAATCCTCGTCACCGAAGAATACCGCGTCGTAAGGCATATCCGCCAGCAACTTTTCGAGCTTTACCGGGGGCAAGATATCCGGCACGTCCAGCCGCTCGGTCTGTTCGGCCGCCTCCTGGGCGATCAACCGCAAGCGGTCGACATTGGTGTGATCGGCGTTCGACCTGCGCGTGATCAGCAACTGGACCCTGGCCGCGCCCAGCTCCGTGGCCTTCTCGATGATCGTTTCCAACCGTGATCGCTTGACCAAGGCAATAAGGAGCACCGGCCCCTGCCCCACCGGCTGAGCGCGCGTCTGTTCAATCAGCGCGATGCGCACAGACTTCTTGCCGACCTCGACCAGCCGCGCCGTCCACTCGCCGTCACGGCCGTTGAAGACGGCGATCTCATCACCCACCACCTTGCGCATCACGGCGGCAAGATAACGCCCCTGCTCGGGCGGCAGGGTCAGGCCGAGGCCGGGCGTGAAATCGGGACTGTCGGAAAGATAAAGCCGGATCATGAGTTTGCGTTTAAGCGCGTGTGACATTCACCGCAAGCCCGGTCAATTTAACGACCAGCTCCACGTCACCAGAAGAATCGGTATCCAGCCGACAATTAACACCGGCACAGATATATAAAGGCCACGTGCATAAGGCATTAAGCGGCGTTGCACTGCCGTGTAGGACCAGGAAAGCACAGCCGCTCCGATGGCGAGTATGGCAACCCAGACGACCCAGTAAAGGCCAGCGGCTCCAGCCTCACCAAGAAGGCCATATTCGGACGATCGTTCTGCGTAACGAAACGTATAAGCGGTTACCCAAAACAAGCCAACAATGTTTCCCAGCACGATTCCCGGTGTAACGACCGACTTCATCCGTCCCTCGAAAAGCAAATTGAATGACGCTCATAGCAAATACTTGAACATCGTTCAATTTTTTTCTGATATCTACTTCTTCTCGGCGATGATCGCATCCAGCAGGGCCGGCTTGCCCTCGATGCGTTCCAGTTGCGGATAGCGCAGGCCGCCTTTGTAATCGACCGTATAGGTCTTGTAGGTCTTGCCGCGCTTGATCAAAAGCTCGACCGGCTTGCCGTCGGCCTTGGACGCCGCCGTCACGGCGTTTTTCAAGCCGTCGGCATCGAAGGCCTCTCCGTTGACCGCCACGACCGTCATGCCCTGCCCCAGACCCGCCTTGAAGGCCGGGCTGTCCCAGAAGACGCTCGCGATGTCGCCGGTCGCGGTCGTGATTGACAGGCCGACCGAGTAGCTGAGATCAACGATCTTCAGCTTCTTTTCGCGCGCCTTGTACCAGTTCGTCGGCTTGTCCTTGTAGACCAGCTTGTATCCGCCGCGCTCCAGGCCGTCGAGGAAGGTGCCGTCCGACGTCTCGGCGATCCGCTTTTTCAGGAAGCCTGCCCAGTCATAGGGATAGACGCGGTTCAGCGTCGCGACGACATCCTCAAATGTATAGGTTTCCGGGACATAGGACCCGTCCTTGATGCCAAAAAAGGCCGAGGCGAAATCGTCCAGCGACTTCTTGTTGCCGGTCTTTTCGCGGATCAGTGTGTCGGCGTCGAGCCAGACCAGGAGGCCTACGCTGTAATAGTCCTCATTGCGCTGCTGGCTGGTCCAATTCTTGGGCGCACGCGCCGAAATGATCGGGTCATTGGTGGTGTCGAGCACCGGGCGCCATTTCGAGCCGGCATAGTTGTCGTAGAGCGCAGCCGTCAGGGCCAGCGCTTCTTTGGTCATGTCCGGCGTGTACATGCCTGACCGCGCCGAAAGCATGTAGCCCCAGTACTGGGTCTGGCCTTCATAGACCCACAACAGGCTGTTCTCCATCGGCTGAAGGAAGTCGGGTTTATGCGAATCCGCGCCCCAGCGGAACTTGCCGTCCCATGAATGGGCGAATTCGTGCGCCAGCAGGTCGCGACCGACATATTCGTTGGTCCAGTCGGTGAAATAGGCCGGCTCATGGCCGTTTTCCGACGAGCGATGATGCTCCAGGCCAATGTCGCCAAGCTCGTCCGACAGGTGGAGCAGGAAATCATAGTGGTCGTAATGCTGGGTCTTGAAGAGTTTCAGGCTCTGCGACACCAGCTTGCGGTGAATGGTAATCTGCTCGTCAGTGGCCGCCAGGTCGCCCGGCTTGTCCGCGAAGACGTTTAGCCGCACCGGCACCTGGGCACCCTGCGCCCCACCTTGAGGCGTTAAGTCGATCTGGCGGAAATACTTTCCGGCGAACATCGGTGAGTCGATAAAGTCGTTATAGGGCAACGGCTTGAAGGTCACGGCGCCGTCTGCGCCTTCCGAGCCCACCTCGAGTGCGGAGGCGTATTTCCAGCCCTGCGGCAGCTTCAAGGTCAGTTCGGTGGCGATACGGCTGGTGTAGAAACCGGCCGGATACATGGACAGGTTTTCCCATTGCAGGTTGGCCAGGACGTCCGTCATCACGACACGGCCGGCAGCGGTCGTCATGGGCGTCAGGAAATCGAACTCGGCGGTGACTTCGGATACGCCGTCAGGTACGGCGACGTGAAAGGCCGTAACCTCCACCGGGTCGCGCAGCCAGGCGAGCGGCTTGCCTCCGGCCGAAAAGCGGATATTGGCGATCTTGTCGGTCTGCGGGCGCGGTGCATGCTTGCCGGGCAGCCAGCGCGGCATGACCAGCACCATGTCGCCGGCCTTGCTCACCGGAACGGTCTGGCGGACCCGCATCACCCGCTGCTGGGTGTCCGTCGCGTCGACGAAGACCCTCAATGTGCCCGGATAGGCGACGTCCTGCGACGCCGGGATCGGCGCAACGGCAGCCGCCTGGGCCATGGCCTGGGGCGCGAGGAACGGAAAGGACAGGCAGGCGGCCAGCGCGGCGGCGCTGACGGGTGCTGGGATACAACGCATGAAACATCCTTGGAGGTACGCGAATTCGGGAGCGCCAGCCAAGCCCAGAATGTCAGACTTGTAAAGATGGAAACAACACCCGTACCAGGGGTTACTTGCGATAGTTCGCCAGCAGCGACTGGAAGACCGGCAGGAATTCATCCCGAACCGCCTGGGACCGGGCGCTGAGAGTGAAGACGATGTAGTATTTTACATTGTCGCTGTCGGCTTCCTCGCCATAGGCGACGATCTCCCAGTGACCATTGGCTTCCTGCGGTCCCGCGTCGAATATCCGGCTTTGCAGGACCTGGCCGTCAGCGGTCACATAGTCGGCGCCGGGGCGGACCTTCAACCCGGGATGGGCGCGCTCGAACGTCGCCTGGTCGTCGGCCATAAATCCCGCCACTGTCGCAGACTGCCCCTTCAAAGGCTGGGCGTTGGCGTAGATAAAGACGTCTTCACGGCCATCCTCAGGAACCAGGAAGGCAACGTTATAGGCCTGGCTGAGACGGGTATCCTGCTCCCACTTCGGCGGTGGCGTCACTTTCGGCCACCAGCGCAGGCACAGTCCCGCGCATTTGGGGTTGTCCAGCATGGCGGTCTTGACGATTTCAGCGGATGCGCCGACCGGCGCGGCGAATACCACCGCCGCCACCACCGCCGAAACGATCGTGCGCTTCATGCCCAGCCCCCGTGCCTGCCCTATGTTCACTGTAACACAGTTACCGGCTTTGGCCAGACCACTGTTCGGGGCTATTCGGGAAGCGGAATAAACTCGACCTCGTCCCCGGGGACCCTGGGAAAGCGCTGCGCCTTCCAGTCCTCCTTCGCCTTTTCTATGCGCGCCGGATCCGACGACACAAAGTTCCAGAAGATGTGCCGCTCGCTCAGGCCTTCCCCGCCAATAACGACGAAATGGGCGTCTTCACCGGCCTGGACCCGGACCTCGGCGCCCGGCGTCAACACCACCATGGTGTGGGGTGGAACGCGCAGGCGGTCGATCGTTACCTCACCGTCACAGACATAAAGCGCGCGCTCGGCGACGCCATCGGGCAATTCCAGCACCCGGCCGGCCTTGAGCCGAACCTCGACATAAAGCGTCTGCGCATAGGTCTTGACCGGAGAGGTCAGGCCGTAAGCCTGGCCCATCATGACGCGGATCACCGCTCCGTTATCCTCAACGCCCGGAATGGCATCCGCGGGATAATGAAAAAACGCCGGGTCCATCTCTTCCACTGCTTCAGGCAGGGCCAGCCACAGTTGAAGCCCGTCGAGATGTCTCCGGCGGGCCAGGGCCTCGTCCTCCTCGCGCTCGGAATGGACGATGCCCTTGCCGGCCACCATCAGGTTGATATCGCCGGGCCGGATCGCCGAACGCGTCCCAAGGCTGTCGCGATGCAGGATTTCGCCTTCGAACAGATAGGTCACCGTCGCCAGGTTGATGTGCGGATGCGGGCGCACATTGACGCCGATACCTGGCTGGAAGACGGCGGGCCCCATATGATCGAAAAATATCCACGGCCCGACCATGCGCCGCCTGGCAAACGGCAGAAGCCGGCGGACATGGAAACCGCCCAAGTCCTTTTCCCGCCCGGGAATGACCATCGCGATCGAAGCGGGCAATTCCAATTCACTCATGGGCATCTCCTGAGATGTGCGTACGGCGCCGGACTATCTGCGGCGTTTGCGGCGGGATTTCTTTTTGGTCTTGACCGGGGTGCCAGCCTTTGGAGCCTCGTCGGCAACGGCGGCCTGGGCAGGCGTCGGGACGACAGGCGCTGCCACCGGCATCGGCAGCAGCTCGACCGTCTGCTGAAGCGCGATATCGCGCTGTGAGAAGCGATCGCGCACGGTTGCCTTGATCGTGTAGATTCCCGGCGTGTCTTTCGGCTCAAAAGTCACGACCGGCACGCGATCGCGATTGTCGAACACACCCCTGCCCTGCCCGATGCCGCCCAGCCATACCGGCAGGTCCTTGTAGTCGCTGTTGGCATAGACGGTCCCGTCAGGGGCCAGGATTTTCAGGTCCATGGTGACCTTGCCGACCGAATTGAGGTCGCCCGCGGGTCCAGTGAACAGAACCTTGATCGCCAGCTTGGCGCCCGGCTCGGCACGCGCCACACGGCTCAGGCTGCGATTGGCGGTCGCGGGTTTGTTGAATTCGGCCAGTTCGGTTTCGGGAATGACGACCAGCATGGCGGAGAATGGCCCGTTGCGGTCCGGAAAACCCGCGCCGGCATCATAGCTGGTGGTGGCGGTTGAATTGGGGACGGTAACCGTCGGCGTTTGCCCGGAGGCGAGGCTTGCCACCATCCACATGCCGATTACGCCAGTGACGAAAAGGCTTCGCTTCATACCCTCTTCCCCTTGAATGCCTGTATCTTATGTCACGCCGCACCGCAACATGACAACAAAAGAATCCATGTCGCTTCACAGGCGTCGGGCAAAAAAATCCCGTGTCCGCGGGAACGAACACGGGAAGGCCCAGGACGGACGGTGGGCTAAAGCTTGTCTTGTTTCAGAAAAGAAAAATGGCCGGGCTGCTTAAGGGAGGAAGCAGCCCGGCCGAGGGAGGATCAGGCGGTGGTGTTGTCCGGCACCGCGTCCAATTCACCGGATTCGCGGGCCTTCTTGCCGTAGACCATTTCGAAGACGGGCGACGCCATGACTGTGGTGACGATGGCCATCATGACCAGCATAGCGAACAGCGGCAAACCGATAATGCCTTTCTGCAGGCCGATATTGATGATGATCAGTTCCATCAGGCCGCGCGAGTTCATCAGTGCGCCGATGCCGAGCGCCGTTCGGTTGTCTTCGCCGGTAGCGCGGGCCGCCAGGTAGCAGGCGCCGAACTTGGCGGCGACCGAAGCGGCCAGGATCGCCAGGGCGACCAGCAGCATCGACCACGAATTGACCATGTCCATACGGGTGTTGAGGCCCGAATAGGTGAAGAACATCGGCAGAAGAACGATGACCGCGAACGGCTCGACCTTCTTCTTCAGTTCCTCGACAAATTTGCCGCGCGGCATGGCCGTGCCCAGGATGAAGCCGCCGAAGATGGCGTGGATGCCGACGGCATCCATGACGAAGGCCGCCAGGAAGAAGCAGATCATGACGATGGCCAGGACCGTGTAGGTCATCTCGCCTTTTTCTTCGACCATGCGGCCGAGCGGTGCCAGCAGCTTGGGGCCAAAGAAGATGATGAACAGGGCAAACGAGACGCCACCGACAATAGCGAGGACGGCCACGCCTGGACCGGCGCCGAAGGTTGCCAGCACGACGGCCAGGACGCACCACGACACGGCGTCGTCAAACGCGCCGGCGGTCAGGGACAGGGTGCCCAGCGACGAGTTGGCCAGGCCGCGTTCATTGATGATGCGTGCCAGCATCGGGAAGGCGGTAAGCGCGATGCAGGCGCCCATGAAGAGCGTCGCGTTGAAGCGCGAAATACCCGGCGTGAACAGGCCAGGCACCGTCAGGAGCCACGGCGTGATCAGGATGGCCAGGGCGAACGGCGCGGCGATGCCGGCCAGCGACACCATCATCGCACTCGGCCCCTTGCTTTTGAAGTGGTCGGCGCGGAAAGTGCAGCCCACCATGAACATGTATAGGCCAACGCCGAACTGCGCGCCGGTGTATAGGACGTTCTTCATTTCCTTGGGGAAGATGGCGCCTTGGATTTCGGGGAGGAACAGGCCGAACAGCGATGGACCTAGGATGACGCCCGCAATCATTTCACCGACGACCTGCGGCTGGTGCAGCAGCTTCTGGCCGAGCCAGCCGACGACACGGCAGGTGACAA